>JBOHCW010000642.1:0-5242 GCA_050725375.1 Actinocrinis sp.
GTGCCCGCTCGTCGCACGCGGCGGCCGTCGCCGCGATCGACCGCGACTGCGCGGCGTGCCGAGACACCGTCGTCGGCGCGCAACGTCACGTGCGATCCGAGCAACGGGCACTCGATTCATACCGGAACATACGCTTCCGCAGGTACCTGATGTCACTGACCATCGGCCGCGCGTAGGTCTGTGGCCTGGTTAATGGGCCGTCGGCCCGGCTAATCGTCCCGACAGACACAGCGAGTCCGCGCGGAGGTATACGTCCTCTGGCGAGGTCGAACGTGACTCGAAAAGCGCGGCGAGGGGCGGTGAGGTGGGTATTACGTGCCGATGCCTGCGCAGCTACTGGCAGGGGGAGTGCTCGTCGTCCGCAGGCGATCAGCACGATGTCCGTGACGAGCCGTCGCGTGAGGAATCTCGTGAGCAAACACAGGCTGGGCGCTTCGACAGAGGCTTCCTGCTGTGCATGACATCGGATCCGAAAACTGTGCCCGGCGCGACGAATCGAGACGGCCATGACGAGACGCGAGGAGGCGCCGCCAGCGCGTACACCGAGGAACGCGCTGTGCCTGTTTGACTGTGTTTGTCCGGCCGTGCTCATTTTAAACTGTGTCTGTCTGAAACGGACAGTTGGTTGGCGTTGTTGTCATTCGCGATGGGCGCTGCGGAATCCAGGCACATCCACCCGACCAGAGCCCATCCGGCGGGGGCGACCGTGTTGTCCGTTTGAAACAGACACCTGTGATGACGTCGCCGAATCCCGCGACCGGCGTGCCTGCTCCCGGCCGTGTCTCGCCGCCTCGAACCGATCTGACCCGAGTGCATGCGGGCGACCATCCTGTCCGTTTGAAACGGACAGGTGGCACGGCGCAGCTCTGGCCCGCGATCGGCGTGCTAAATCCCGGCTTCATCTCACCTACCTGAACCGATCCGATCCGATTCGAGTCCCTGTTGGCGGCCGTCGTGTCCGTTTGAAACGGACAGCTGAGATGGACTCGCAGTCATCCACGATGGGCGCCGCGAGTCTCGAGCCCACTATCCGTCCGGCCAGCGCTCAAGCGCTGCCGGGCAACCACTTGGCTGCTGACGCGCTACGCGGGCGCGGCGCCGAGCGAGGCCCAGAGCAGCGCCGCCGCGTGCGTCCGGTGCGGAGTCCACAATGCGCCGCGTTGTTGCACGTCAATGATGCTCGGCACCTTGTCCAGCGACCATTGGCGCTCGATCGCGCGACGGATGCCGATGTCGCCGGCGGGCAGCACGTCGGAGCGTTTCAACTGGTGGATGAGGAACATCTGCGACGTCCACAGTCCGATGCCGCGCACGCCGGTCAGCCGCGCGACAACCTCGTCGTCCGCGCAGGTGTCAGCGTTCTCAATGTCGAGCGCGCCGGAGAGTTCGGCCTCTGCCAAAGCTTGTACGTAGTCGACCTTCGCCCGCGAGAGACCACAGGCGCGCAGCACGATCGGGTCGAGCGCGGCAATGCTCGCCGGCGTGATCTCGCCGGCGGCCGCCTCGGCGACGCGGTCGTACAGGACGAACGCGACGGCGGTCGAGATCTGCTGGCCGACGATATGCAGCACCATCGCGGCGAACTTGCCCTCGCCGGTGCGGCTGCCGCCGATCCAGCCGAACGGGTCCGGCGTGCCGAATTCGCCGACCAGCCGGGCGAGGACCGGATCGACGCGGGAGAGAAAACGATACGCCGTCGCCTTGCCTTCGTCGTTGCCGCCGCTGGCGGCTGAGGCCGTGCCCTGGCTGCTCACAGGCCCGAACTCCGTTCGTCTATTTCGGCTGGCGCGCATACGCGTTCCGGTAGTCAGGCGCAGCATTGTAGGCGGTATCGCAATTAGTGGGCGCTCTGCGCGCCTGAATCGGGTCGGCGCGCCGCGAATATAAACGCGAAGTTCGTGGCCTGCGATAATGGCGGCGCGCTTGGTGTCGCACGTACGGTCTTGGCGCATGCGATCGCGGCAATTGACGATGAAATTCGGGACGGCGCCGGACCCGCAGCTGACCGCCCGCGTCGCGAGCCTACTTTTTTGTCAGCCTGCTGAGCGCGTCGCGGCGTCGTGGATCGCGGCTGCGAACCGGTCAGCGCATTCAAGCGGCGCGAAGTGGCCGACGTACGCACCTCGTGCGAACACCCCACGACCGGCCGGCGGCGGCCCTCTTCGCTCGCTCGGCCGATGGGCCGTCTCCCAGCTTCGGCGGCCATTCAGGTGAGGGTGAGCCGACAATCGCCTTGCCCGCTCTTCACATCCACTGCATCATCCGAGTTAAGGACTTGTCGACGGTGTTAAGGGTCGCGGCCGAGACCGCGCCCGTTCGTTCAGGAGTGCCGCAGACTCGTCATCGCTAGTCGGCTTCGTCCGACCGGACGATGCCGCAGGGGGAAGAGGGCCCCGATGCGCACCATGATCCTTGTCGAACTCGACACGCCGACCGTCAACCAGCACATGACCGACGGCAGCATGAGCAAGTCCCTGGACGAGATGATGACCGGTCTCAAGCCCGAGGCCGTGTACTTCGCCACGCGCAACGGCCAGCGGATGGCGACGCTCGTGGTCGACCTGCCCGACTCGTCGTCGCTGGTTCCGATGCTGGAGCCGTTGTGGCTGATGAACGCGAAGGTCGAGGTGCTGCCCTGTATGAACCTGGACGAACTGCGCAACGGCCTTTCGCGGCTGCCGCACTGACCTCGGGCGCCGATCGCCGATCCCTGATCGGCGAGAGCGCAAAATCAATCAAGCGCGCGGGCGCGGCGCCGGACCACAGTGGTGGCATGCACTCCACGACGGGCTCGGATTCGGGGCAGAACGCATTCGTGCGCTTCGTCGACCTGCTGACCGCGCACCTCGACGACCACGACGCGCGCGGCCAGGACCTGGCCGCGCAGGCGTACCTGTCGCGCTTCCACTTCGACCGCATCGTCGGCGCGGTGTGCGGCGAGACTCCGGCGCGCTTTCGCCGCCGGGTTCTGCTGGAACGCGCGGCGTACCGCCTCGTGACCACCGATCTTCCGGTACTGGAGGTCGCGGTGGAGGCCGGTTACTCGTCACACGAGGCGTTCACGCGCGCGTTCCAGCGTGCGTACGGCGCACCCCCGTCGGTGTGGCGGACCGCGCCGCGCCGCTTCCAGCTGCCGACACCCAACGGAGTGCACTTCCACCCGCCGGGCAGCCTCAGGCTCCCGGCCCGAACGAAGGTGACTTCGATGGATCTGCTCACCAGGATGGTCGAACACCACGTCTGGCTGATCGGCCAGATGATCGACGCGGCGGACAAGCTGCCGCCCGGCCGGCTCGACGAGCCGATCGAGCTGTCGGTGGACGACGACCACCAGACCCTGCGCTCGCTGCTGTCCCGGCTGATCGGCCAGATGGACATGTGGAACAGCGCGATCGCGAACCGGCCCTACGACTGGGACCTGGAGAAGGGCGAGAGCATCGCGGCGATGCGCGTGCGACTGGCCCGCGTCGCCCCGGTGTTCCTCGACGAGGTGCGCGACGCGGTCGACAACGGCCGGCTCGACGAGACCTTCGTCGACGCGCTGCGCGAACCGGCCGAGGTGTTCACGTACGGCGGCATGATTGCGCACGTGCTGACCTTCGCGGCGCACAATCGCACGCTCGTGGTACTGGCGCTGAAGAAGTCAGGGCTCGACGAGCTCGGCTGGGGCGACCCGATGAGATGGGTCGCCGAGCCGACCGCGCCATGACGAAGCGGCGCCCGGCGCCGTACGCCCTCCGATAGCCTCAGGCCATGAAACTGCACGTCGGCTGCGCGATGTGGGCACACGCGGCCTGGCCCGGCCGACACTTTCCGCAGCCGCTCCCGCAGCGCGAGCGGCTGCGTGCCTATGCCAGTTGGTGTAACGCGGTAGAGGGCAACACGACGTTCTACGCCACGCCCTCCGTCGACACGGTCCGCACTTGGGCCGAGCAGACGCCCGCCGACTTCCGCTTCGTGCTCAAGCTTCCGAAAGCCGTCACGCACGAACGCCGCCTCGCCGACGTCGACGTGCCGCTCAAAGCGTTCTTCGCCGCGATCGAACCCCTGGGCCCGCGCGCCCACACGCTGTGGATCCAACTACCGGCGGCGTTCGGCCCGAGCGACCTCGGCACCCTCGCGGCCTTCCTGCGCCGCCTGCCGCACCGGTACCGATACACCGTCGAGGTGCGCCACCGGGCCTTCTTCGAGGACGAGCACGCGACGCGGAGCCTTGAGAAGGTGCTCGCCCGGGCTCCCGGTCCCGAAGGCGGTGGTGACGCTGGCGGTGGTGGCGACGGTGGTCGTGGTGACGGCGCCGAATGGACGTCCTTCGACACCACGGTCCTTTTCGCGAGCCCGCCGGTCGGCGACGCCGAGCGCGAGTCGTGGTCCAAGAAGCCGCGCCTGCCCAGACACACGAGGGCGCTCACAGCCCATCCCGTCGTGCGCTACATCGGCCGCGACGACGAACAGCGCACCGCCGACGGCTGGCACCCCTGGCGCGACGCGGTCGTCGACTGGCTGCGCGAAGGAAGATCCCCGACGGTCTTCATCCACACGCCGGACAACGTCGACGCCCCCGCCCTCGCCCGCCGCTTCCACGACGACGTCCGTGCCCGCGTCCCCGAACTCGACCCGCTCCCCGAGCCGATGCCGACCGGCCCGCCCACGCTGTTCTGAGCGGCCGCTCGGCGGTGACCGCCCAACCGGCGTCGTCACCGAGTGCGTCGAGCGTCTTGGCCGGCGGATCGAGATCGCCCCGGAACCCGGCACTGCGCCTAACGGGTGGTACGAAAATACGGAAGATATGGTGCATTTCACCCCGTTTGGGCGGCGACTTGAGCGGGTCCCGGCAGGCATCTTGGCGCGTGTGGTGCAGCCCGGGTGGCCTTCGGCTACAGTTGTCCAGGTATGGAGTGGGAAACGCAGCGCGGGCCTGCATGTGTTCAGGTTCGGGGCGTGCGCTCCATGAAGGAGAGTTCACGAGTATGGCAACCGGCACTGTGAAGTGGTTCAACGCGGAGAAGGGCTTCGGGTTCATCGAGCAGGACGGGGGCGGCCCCGACGTGTTCGCCCACTACTCCGCGATCGCCACCCAGGGCTACCGCGAGCTGAAAGAAGGACAGGCCGTCAGCTTCGAGGTGACCCAGGGACCCAAGGGTCCGCAGGCCGCCAACATCCTGCCGCTGTAGTCTGAGGCCACGTTAGTCGTAGGGGCCGCCGGATTTCCGGCGGCCCCTACGCGTCTTTTCTGCGGCTC
>JBOHCW010000643.1:0-8927 GCA_050725375.1 Actinocrinis sp.
CCCGGCGATGGCTGACGGCGCGTCAGTCGCGGACAGCGCCGCGCCCTGCTGGCCGGCCGCGTCGAGGCGGGCCAGGCGCACGCGCGCGATCCGGCGGCCGTCCATCGCGTGCACGGTCAGCCGCACGCCGTCAAAGGTGACCTGGTCGCCGACCCGGGGCAACCTGCCGAGGCCGGCCATGATGTAGCCGGCCAGCGTCTCGTAGGGGCCGTCCGCCAACTCGACGCCGGTCTCCTCGTGGAAGTCGTCCAGGTTGATCAGGCCGTCGAGTTCGAGGTCGCCGTTGCGCAGCCGGGTGACCTGGGCGCGCGCGACGTCGTACTCGTCGCGGATGTCGCCGATGACCTCCTCGACCAGGTCCTCCAGCGTCACGATGCCGGCCGTGCCGCCGTACTCGTCGACCACGATGGCCAGGTGGAACGAGTCGCGGCGCATCTCGGACAGCGCGGACAGCACGTGCTTGGTCTCCGGCAGGTAGATCACCGGACGGGCCAGGTCGGAGACCCGCGCGGCCTGCTGCGCGGTGTCGGGGGCGAGCAGGTCGCGTACGTGCACGAAACCGAGGATGTTGTCCGACGAGCCGTCGGTCACCGGATAGCGCGAGTGCGGCCGGCGGCCGATCATCGCGGCCGCGTCGGCCAGCGGCATCGCGCCGTCCAGGAACACCACCTCGGTGCGCGGCACCAGGACCTCGCGCAGCTGACGGTCCCCGGCGCCGAAGACCTCGTCGATCAGCCGGCGCTCGTCCTTGCTGAGCGTGTCGGTGGAGGCGACCAGCTGGCGCAGCTCCTCCTCGGAGACGCGGTCACGCGCGGCCGTCGGGTCGCCGCCGAACAGCCGGACCACCCCGTCCGTGCACACCGACAGAAGCCAGATGATCGGCCGGCAGATGCGCGCCATACCCTGCAGGAACGGCGCGACGGCCTTGGCGGTGGCCTCGGCGCGCTGCAGCGCGAGACGCTTGGGGGCCAGCTCGCCGATCACCAGGGTGACGAACGAGATGATCATCGTGACGCCGACCAGGCCGACGAATCCGGCCAGCCCGGAAGCCAGCCCGGCACGCTCCAGGGCGCGCTTGGCGACCTCGGACAGCGTCGTCGCGCCGTACGCCGAGGAGAGCAGCGCGGTGAGGGTGACGCCGATCTGGACGGTGGCCAGGAACCGGTTGGGGGTGCCGACCAGCCGGGCGACGGCGCTGCCGCGCTTTCCGGAGGCGGCCAGCGCCTGGAGTTGGCCCTCGCGCAGCGAGACGAGCGCGATCTCGGAGGCGACGAACAGCGCCTCGATCAGGATCAGCGCGAGGACGACGAGACAGGAGACGACGGTCGAGTTCACGGCGTGCGCTACACCTGCCTGCTCGGCTCCGGCCGTCGGCGCACCGAACCGGTGCACGGCCGGGGCGGCGCGCACGCCGGTCTATGGCCTGGGTCCGGATCGCTCGCTCTGGAGCTGGTACTTCTGCTGCCCATAGCCGAAAGTCTAGCCACTCGCGGCGCACTGAGCGGCGGTCGAGCGGCGCGGTGAACCTTGAGAAACGCAGCATTTCGACAGGTCCGCCGATCTCCAAAGGCCGACTGCTCGTCCTTTGGGCCCCTGGACACTCTTAGACTCGCTGCGTGCGTACAGACGAGACCGACGAACAGATCATCGGCTGCCTGCTGCGTGACGCGCGCAGCGCGTACGCGGACATCGGCGCCCAGGTCGGTCTGTCCGCGCCAGCCGTCAAGCGGCGCGTGGACAGGTTGCGCGCGGAGGGCCTGATCACCGGCTTCACGGCCCTGGTCGATCCGGCGGCCCTCGGCTGGACGACCGAAGCCTTTGTCGAGCTCTACTGCATCGGCCGCACCGCGCCGGACGCGATCCGCGCGGCGATGGCGCAATACCCGGAGGTCATCGCGGCGTACACGGTGACCGGCGAGGCGGACGCCTTACTGCACCTGCGCACGCGTGACACGGCGCACTTGGAGGCCGCGTTGGAACGCGTGCGCGAGGCACAGTTCGTGCAGCAGACCAAATCAGTGCTGGTGCTCTCCCGCCTGATCGACCGCAGATAGGCCAGGTAGGTGCCGGGCGCACTGCTCCGTAGGGCGTGCCGCAATGAACCCGAAAGCGCTACGGGCCGGGCGGTCGAGAGTTCCGGCCGGGCGGTCGAGAGTTCCGGCCGCCCGGCCCGCCGGCGCGTAAGGCGCCCGTCCGCTCCCCTCTCGACTACAAGCGGGCGAGCGCCTTCTGCAGCGGATCGAGGCCGAGGCTGCCGAGCGCCAGGGCGCTGCTGTGGAACTGCTTCAGGTCGAACGCGGCGCCCTTACGCGCGCGGATGTCTTCGCGCGCCTGAAGCCAGATGCGCTCGCCGAGCTTGTACGACGGCGCCTGGCCGGGCCAGCCGAGGTAGCGGTTGAGCTCGAAGCGCAGCATCTCGTCCTCGACGCGTACGTGCGAGCGCAGGAACTCCCAGGCCAGGTCGGCGTTCCACACCTCGCCCTCGTGCCAGCCGGTGCCGGCCGGGATGCGCAGCCGCAGGTGTACGCCGAGGTCGACGACGACGCGTGCGGCACGCAGCATCTGGCCGTCGAGCATGCCGAGCAGTTCGCCCGGGTCGTCGAGGTATCCGAGTTCTTCCATGAGGCGCTCCGAGTAAAGCGCCCAGCCCTCGCCGTGGCCGGAGACCCAGCACATCAGCCGGCGCCACCGGTTCAGGTCCGGCTGGAGGACGGCCTGGGCGACCTGCAGGTGGTGGCCCGGCACGCCCTCGTGGTAGACGGTGGTCACCTCGCGCCAGGTGGAGAAGTGCTCGACGCCGTCGGCCACCGCCCACCACATCCGGCCGGGCCGGCTGAAGTCCTCGCTCGGCGGGGTGTAGTAGATGCCGCCGTCGCTGGTCGGGGCGATCATGCACTCGACCCGGCGGGCCTGCTCGGGTATGTCGAAGTGCTTGCCGTGCAGGTCCGCGATGGTGCGGTCGGCCAGCTCCTGCATCCAGTCGCGGAACGCCTCCTTGCCGGCGATGCGGCGTCCCGGCTCGGTGTCGAGCGCGGCGACCGCGTCGTCCACGGTGCCGCCGGGCAGGATCAGTCCGGCGACCCGGTCGAGCTCGGCTTCCAGCCGCTTGACCTCGGACCAGCCGTACGCGTACGCGTCGTCGAGGTCGACGGCCGCGCCGAGGAAGAAGCGCGAGGACAGCGCGTAACGCTCCCGGCCGACCGCGTCCTGCTCGGGCGCGTACGGCAGCAGCTCGGTCTCCAGGAACTCGCCGAATTCGGCGGTGGCCTGCCGGGCCAGCGCGGCCGCGCGCTCCAGGTCGGCGCGCATCGCCCCCTCGGCGCCGGTGCGCTCGACCAGCGCGCCGTAGAAGCCGTCGGGTTCGGCGGACCACTCGGCGCACTGCTTCGCGCAGGCGATCACCTGGCGGCGGGCGGCGGCGCGTCCGTCCTTCGCCGACTCCAGCAGTGTGTGGCGCAGTCCGGAGTAAGCCTCGGGGACCGCGGACATCCGCGCGGCCAGATCGTGCTGAGCCTGCTCATCCTCGGTGGGCATCAGGTCGAAGACCTGGCGCACCGCCTGCAACGGGCTTGCCAGGATATTGAGATCGCGCGTGGTCTCGCCGGCGTCGTGGAACTCCACGGCCAGGCCGAGGCGTTCGAGCATGGCGTCCTTGGCGACCTGTGCGCTCTCGCCGTCCGGCTCCTCGGCCCGCAGCGCCGCGATCGTCTCCCGGTCGAGGTCGGCCTGGGCGCGGAACCCGTCCGGGCTCAGGTCCGGCATCCGGTCGTCGAAACCGGGCACTCCGCTGAACGTCGCGCTGATCGGGTTGAGTGCGGCCGCGCGGTCGACGTACCGGTCTGCGATCTCATCGATGTGGCTCATGAATCGCACGTTATCGCCGACCGCCCGACCAGGCATGCCAGCGATCGGGCGGTCGGCGACGGACGAGGGAAAACCCTACGTACCGGCGCTGATTCGCACGTCACCCGACGAACACGAGGTCGATCCGATCATCGGATCATGCGAATCAGTGGACGGATGATCGGGTCAGATCGGGTCAGATCAGGCCCAGCTCGCGCACCGCGTCGCGCTCGTCGCTCAGTTCCTTGACGGACGCGTCGATCCTCGCGCGCGAGAAGTCGTTGACCTCCAGGCCCTGGACGATCTGGAACTCGCCGCCCTTGGTGGTCACCGGGAACGAGGAGACCAGGCCCTCGGGCACGCCGTACGAACCGTCGGACACCACGCCCATCGAGGTCCAGTCGCCGTCGGTGGTGCCGTTGAACCAGGTGTACACGTGGTCCAGCGCCGCGGAGGCCGCGGACGCCGCGGACGACGAGCCGCGCGCCGCGATGATCGCCGCGCCGCGCTTGGCCACGGTCGGGATGAACGTGTCCTCCAGCCACTGCTGGTCGCCGATCTGCTCGGCGGCGTTCTTGCCGGCGATCCTCGCGTTGAACAGGTCCGGGTACTGGGTGGCCGAGTGGTTGCCCCAGATGGTGAGGTTGGAGATCTCGGAGACCGGCACGCCGGCCTTCTTCGAGACCTGCGCGACGGCGCGGTTGTGGTCGAGCCGGGTCATCGCGGTGAACCGCGACTTGGGCACGTCCGGCGCGTGGCTCGCGGCGATCAGCGCGTTGGTGTTGGCCGGGTTGCCCACGACCAGGACCCTGATGTCGTCCGCGGCGCCGGCGTTGATCGCCTCGCCCTGCGGCTTGAAGATGCCGCCGTTGGCCGAGAGCAGGTCCCCGCGCTCCATCCCGGCCGTGCGCGGCCGCGCGCCGACCAGCAGCGCCACGTTCGCGCCCGCGAAGCCCTCGGCCGGGTTGTCGAAGATGTCGATCCCGGCCAGCAGCGGGAACGCGCTGTCGTCGAGCTCCATGGCGACGCCCTCGGCCGCCTTGACCGCCTGCGGGATCTCCAGCAGCCGCAGCCTGACGGGGGTGTCCGGGCCGAGCAGGTGCCCCGCCGCGATGCGGAACAGCAGCGAGTAGCCGATCTGGCCGGCCGCGCCGGTGACGGTGACGTTCACGGGAGTGCTGGTGCTGGTGCGGGTCATCGCGCCTTCTTCTGAAAGCCGACACCGAGCCAACCCAGGGTGCCGGTCACGAGTGGAGATGAGGTGTGGTCGGGCTGTTTCCCGCCGGTAACGTTACTCCGCCCCGGTCCCCGCCCCGACGACGGTCCGTGTGAAACGCGCGACAGGCCCCGACGGTCGGCGGGTGGGCGGCGTTGGTCGACATGCCAGGGATCCAGCGCGCTTTTTGCGCGAATTACTCGCTAGAATGGGCAGGTAGCTCGCCTAGGAGGGTAGTAACCGTGCTTCTGTCCTTCCGCGTATCGAACTACCGCTCACTGCGCGACGAGCAGCAGCTGAATCTCGCCCCCGTCTTCGCGGCCGACAGACCGCCGGGTACCGACTGGCCCGCGGTTCCCGTGGCGGCGATCTTCGGAGCCAACGCCTCGGGCAAGTCCAACCTGATCGACGCCGTGCGGTACTTCATCGACCTGGCGCTCAACTCCGACCGCCGGGCGGAGCCGGGACACGGCATCGAACGCCCCTCCTTCGGTCTCGATCCGGCCCTCGCGACGCAGCCGAGCTGGTTCGACATGGATGCCGTGATCGACGGCACGAGATACACCTATGGCTTCGGGGTCGACGACGGCGGGATCGTCGAGGAATGGCTGCACCGTTACCCGTCCAGCCGGCGTCAGATCGTCTTCGAGCGCGCTGGCAAGGACTACCGCTTCGGCACGACGGTCCGTGCGGACCTCCATAAGGCGAGCAGCATCACCCCGGCCAACATTCTGTTCATGACGTCGGCGGCACGCTTCGAACTGGCCGACGTTCAACCGGTCTACCGGTGGCTAAGGCAGATCCGTTTCGCCTACCCGACCTCGTTCAAGGCGAGGACTGTCCACGAGCGGCTCGCCGCCCTGCTCCGCGAGCCGGGTCGACGGCAGCAGGTGCTGGAACTGCTGAAGTTCGCGGACTTCGGCATCGCCGACATCAAGGTCGACGAGCCGAGCGGGGAGCAGGATGAGGCGCAAAACGTTCTGCTCCACCCACCGAACGTCATGTTCGAGATGAAGGGCGCGCAACCGGGAGCGCTGCTCCGGGTCGGGCAGCAGTCGACCGGGACGATCACCTTTCTGATGCAGCTTTCGTCGGTGCTCTCCTGTCTGGAGGAGGGTTCCGCGATGCTGATCGACGAGCTCGAATCCAACCTGCATCCGAACCTGGCGGCGAGGATCGTGACGCTTTTCCAGAATCCCCGGATCAATCCGCGCGGCGCCCAGCTGATCTTCACCACGCACAACACGTCGCTGCTCGGGAGCAACAACGAAGTGCTCAAGCGAGACCAGATCTGGTTTGTCGAGAAGAACCACCAAAACGGCTCCACGGCTCTCTATCCGCTCAGTGATTTCAAACCAAGGGACAAGGAGAACACCGAGCGCAGATATCTCGGTGGCGGTTATGGCGCTGTGCCGTTCCTAGACGAAGAGGCTGTCGTGCGTGCGCTCTCGGCCTCGGAGGGCTGAGCCGGATGACCAGGAGGCCAGTCGCGCAGACCCACATCCTGCGCCGGTCGCCGGCACGTGAACCGCGCAAGCGGCTTCTTGTCGTGTGCGGCGGAAGACAGACAGAGCCCGACTACGTCAACGGACTCAGACGCCATCTGCGCAATCCCGCGGTGTCCGTCGACGTCCTCGCGCGAGACAGGTCACCGAGCCAGGTCGTCCAGTACGCGATCACACGGTCATCGCAGGCGCCGGACAGTTATGACGAAGTGTGGTGTGTCGTCGATGTCGACCAGTTCACAGACCTTGATGAAGCCGTGAAGCTGGCAGCCCGCTCGACTACCGGCTCGATGTCGATCACGGTCGCCGTGTCCAACCCGTGCTTCGAATTCTGGTTGCTGCTCCACTTCGCCGAGCACCGCGGACACATCGGAAGTTATGCGCAACTCAAGCCGCTGCTAGCGCGGCATGTGTCCACGTACAACAAGAGCCGGATCGATTTCGCCGACTACGCGAGCAGATATCCGGACGCGGTCGAACGTGCGAGGAATCTGGATCCGTCTGGAGAGAATCACAGGCTCAATCCGTCGACGAACGTATGGCGGCTGGTGACGGCCATGGGTGGGTGACGGCGTCGTGTCCGTCCGGTTCGAGGATTCCGTCGGGGCCATCAGGACGCTGGTCATCAGGCCGAGTTGCGGCGAGCCGGTGTTTACCAGGACACGGCTGTTCACCAGGACGTGGCGGGCTCGGTCGGCTGGCCGTTCTCGTCCCAGGCGCGCACCTCGACGAGGCGGTGGTTCTCGGTGAAGTCCTTCTCCTCCGCAAGCACGCCGTTCTCGTGCCACGACCGCGACGTGCCGACGGGCTGGCCGTTGCGGACCTGCGCTTCCCACTTCAGCGTTCCGTCGGCGTAGTACGCGCGGTCCGTGCCGTTGATGAAGCCACCTACGTAGGGCGTCAAGGCAACCAGCGCACCGTCCGTTGAGTACTCGGCCAGTTCGCCGGTGAAGGGCTCGCCCTGGTAAAGGCACTGGTTGTAGTCGAAGTCGACGTCATCGCTGTCGATGTCCACGCGGAGAGTCGACGCGTTCGACGCGTTCGGCTCTTGCGCTGCGGGCTGCGGGTCGGTGGTGCTCACTGGATCGCCGGTCTCCGTATGTCCGTCCGGGTCGTTGTCCGGAAAGTCTTTGTCAGCTGACTGGTAGCCCTCGGTCACACCTCGCTGGTCAGGCCACCGTATATCGCGTGCGCGCCTTGGAGCATGCCGGTGCAGTTGGGGCACGTCGGCGCGTTGGTCACGGACTTGATGAATGGGAACTGCGGCGCGAAGGTCATTTCGGACAGCGGGTTCGCGCCCAGATTCCCTGCCGCTGAGCGATCGCGCAGCATCGCGTTGGCCGCTTTGACCTCTGCGTGGCCGAGCGGGTTGTCCGAGCCGGGGAAGGGTTGGTCGGCGCCGACCTTGTTCGTGTACGGGCCGGTCGCCTCCATCGCGTCGCGGTTGGCCGCGAGCGTCGGGTGCAGCTGCTGTTCGGGGATCACGTCGGTGGCACGGCCGTTGTAGCCCTCGTATACAGCGCCGGTGCGCCGGTCGAGTCCAGTCGCCATGGCGTTGCCGGTGTCTTTGCGGGTCAGAGTGCCGGCGTTCTTCGCGTCGATGAAGTCCTCACGCCGCTCGTTGGTGAGCTGGTGCAGATAGTCGTCGGCCGGCCGGCCGTCCACGTGCGTGATCAGGCCGTCTGCGTCGCGGGTGACCCGGTCTTCGGGCAGCGTTCCGAGCCTCTTCGTCCCGCCTCCGGCCCACGGGATGCCGTCCTCGCCGGGTGGATGGAGCGCAGAGGACGGCTTGGTGCCGTTCCACAGATTCTTGTCCGCACCGGTGATCCGCCCGGTCTCCTTTTCGGGATCGAGGATGCCGGCCAGCTTCTGGTGCAGTTCGGTCTGGGTCTGGCGCTGCGCCAGCTTCTCGGCGTCGGTGGTGGCGCTGCGGCTCGCGTTCTTCACCATCGCGTCGGTAATCTTCTGGATATCCTCGCCGCTCTTGGCGTCCGATTCGAGAGTCCGCTTGACCACGCCCTCGACGTTGCGGCTAGCCGAGCTGTACAGATCCTTGACGGCGGCTCCGGCATCCTTGCCCTGAGCCTTCTCAACGCGTTTCGCCGCTTGCCCGAGTGCACTGACGATCGCGTTGGTCACCGAAGTCCCCGTCTGCGTCGGCCATCCCCGCCGGTGGCGAAGATGCGCACCGGCTCTATAAGACAGACGTCGATGATAGACGAAGGCCGCCCGCGCGAGGAGCGCGAGCGGCCTTTACGCCGTGCGGAGATCGAGCCCGGACGGGGCCGGGTGGCGGGTCAGCCGGCGAGGGCCTTCTTCAGGTTCTCGTCCAGGGCGCCGAGGAAGTCCTGGGTGGTGAGCCA
>JBOHCW010000644.1:0-3401 GCA_050725375.1 Actinocrinis sp.
GGACAGGCCGCTGACCGTCTGCGCCTGGATCTGCGCGGGTGCGACGATGTCGAACGGGAGGTCGCGCGGCGTCGGATGATGCAGTCCCCCGACGTAGGACAGGATGAAGCCGATTCCGAGGCCGAGCGTGGCCAGTACCAGCAGCGCGGACCGCGGCGTGACGGCGTCCTTGATCTGCGCCCGGACGGTCACGGCCTCGGCTGCGAACGTCGATTCGCGCCGCTCGGGCTCGGGCGGTGCGGGAATCACGCCGCCTGTCTCGTCGCCGCTTACGTCCCGGCCGTCTTCGTCACGCCCGCCAGCGTCCGCCATGTTTCCACTGTCGAGGCGCCCGACCGAGTCCGCAGCGTGAGTACTCCGTACGCAGCAGCGGCGGCGGGCGGTGGCCGATTATCCGATCGACGTATCCGGCCCGCCGTTGGCATGATGACGCGATGTCAGTGCATACCGACTCGCCGAGTACTTTCGAGTTCACCGACCTGACGCCGGTCGAGCCGGTCGGCGCTGTGCCGCCGTGGCGCGACCAGGCGTGGTTGGCCGAGGCCCTGGCGTGGATCGACCTCGAACTGGAGCGGGTCGGCCGTGGACGGGTCGGTCCGGCGAAGCTGCGCACCCGCATGTGGTCGGTGGTCGCGCGCGTGCCGGTCGACCGTGACGAGACGGTGTGGTTCAAGGCGAACCCGCCCGGATCAGCGTTCGAGGCCGCGCTGACGCTCAGGCTGGCCGACGCGTCCGGGTCGTGGACGCCGCGGGTGCTGGCCGTCGACGCGGCACGGTCGTGGAGCATCACGCTCGACGCGGGCATGCATCTCGGGGAATCGCTGAGGACTGATCCAGACCCGGAGTCGCTGTGGCCCGTGCTGGCGCACTATGTGCGTAACCAGCGCGCGATGGGTCTGAAGGCGCAGGAGCTGTTGGACCTCGGTGTGCCCGATCTGCGGCCGAGCGTGTTGACCACGGCGTTCGAGGCGATGCTTGACCGGCCGGCGCTGCGTGCGGTCGTCGGGCATCCCGAGGGCATCGACGAGGCGGCTTACGAGCGGCTGCACGCCTTTACGCCGAAGCTGCGCGAGCTGTGCGCGGAACTGGACGCACTCGACGGTCCCCCGCCCTCGTTCGACCATGGTGATCTGCATCCGAACAACGTGTTCGTGGACGGCGTCAACGCGCGCCTTCACGACTGGGGCGACGCGTCTTTGGCGCATCCGTTCAGTTCGCTGCTGGTGCTGCTGCGCTCGCTGCGGGAGTTTCTGGACGCGGACGGCGTCGCGGCCGTGCGTGCCTCATACCTCGATGGCTGGCGCGAGGACGGCTACGCGGGCGCGGACCTGGAGCGCGCGGCGCAGCTGGCGGTTCTCGTCGCGCCGATCCTGCGCGCCTCGTCCTGGGAGCGGGTGTTTCCGTGCTTCGCCGACGCGGAGGAGCCGAACGTGAACGCGGCGCGCTGGCTGAGCCGGCTGCCGTTCTGAGGCGCCGCGGCATTGGCGCGTGTGTACGGACGGTCGGCCGATCTTGCCCGATCAGCCCTGGTGCGAGCCCCAGATGTTGACCAGGACGAGCACGGCGAACATCGCGATCATGCCGAGCGCCACGTAAAGCGCCTGCCTGTGGCCGGCCGAGCGGGTCGTCTCGCGCCACTCGCGCGGCGGCCACTCCTCGACCGGCTCCTGCGGCCGTTCGCCGGCCGGAGTCTGTGCCTCGCTCATAGCGCCAGTCTCGCACTCGAACCTGAACCGCCGCGCCCCGGGGTCGGCGCCGCGCCGCCGGACAGGCTCCCGGTCGCCTACGCGGTCGCCGGCACGGTCGCGTGCGTCAGTCGTCCGCCTCGGCCAGCTTCTCCAGCACCGGCAGGGCCGCGACCAGCGTCCCGTACTGCTCCGGGCTAAGGCGCCCGGCGCGCTCGGCCAGCATCGCGGCGCGCTCGGTGCGCACCTGCTCCAGCAGGGACTTTCCGGCCGGGGTGGCCACGATGTGGCAGGAGCGGCCGTCGTCGGGGTCCGGGATCTTCTGCACCAGGCCGGCGCTGATCAGTCCGCTGACCGTACGGGTCATCGACGGGGCCGCGACCTTCTCGCGCGCGGCCAGCTCGCCCTGCCGGATCGGGCCGTGCTTCTCCACCATCACCAGCGCGGAGATCTGAGCGAAGGTCAGTTCGCCCGAGGCCCGTTGGGCCAGCCGCCGGTGCAGACGGCCGACGGCGACGCGTAGGCGCGTGATGTCGTGCGGATCCGGCTGGCTGGTCACCGTGACACCTTATCCGCTCGTCGGCGGCTGGACCGCTGCGACCCGGCCCGCCGCGCAGGCCGCACCGTCATCCGGGCCGAACCCGAGTGCGCGTCCACCTCTGCCCCTCGACAACTCGTCCGAGCCAAATATTTAGCTCAAGTTAACTAACATTAACGGCCGGGGCGCGTCCCATCAAGTCGCCGGGGCCGGGTCAACCAATCGTCAAGATCCCGCCAATGGGCGGATAACTGCCCGCCGACTCGGTCAAGAGCCGATGACAGGTCCACTCATCCTCTTATAAGGTCGTCGGCCAGCGGCTGGGCAGCAAGCCAGGCGGCTGACTCAGGGAGATCGGATTCCGTGGGCTCGCACAGTAAGCCGAAGGGGCGCCCCGTCGCCGAGTACGAGCACGGCGTCACCGAGTACCAGCACAGCAAGGTGCTGACTCAGGCCGGCACTGCTCGTCCGTGGACGCGGCGCTATCCGGCGATCACGGTCGCCGCGCTGGCCGGCACGGTGGTCGGCGGGCCGGGCGGCGTGGCCGCGGCGATGGCGCTGTCGGCGCAGGCCCCGGTTCCCGCGTCGGACGCGAGGGTCGTGGTGACCGCGACGCCGCGCCCGGTCTCCGCGCTGCCCACGGCGTCGCCGAGCACTTCGGCGAGCGCGAAGGCGAGCGCTTCCGCGAAGGCCTCGCCGACGCCGACGAAGACGGCCGCGCCGAACCCGTACGCGCACACGACACTTACGGAACTCGAGCCGACCGCGCTGTACGGGTCGCAGACCCGGTTCACGGCGTCGACCGCGCAGTGGGAGAACACGCGCACGATCGTGAAGGTGACCGAGCAGCGCGGCATGCCGCTGTACGCGGCCGTCATCGCCACGGCCACGGCGATGCAGGAATCGCAGCTGCACAATCTGACGGTCGCCACCGACGCCGACTCGCTCGGCCTGTTCCAGCAGCGTCCGTCGCAGGGCTGGGGCACCGCGGCGCAGATCACGGATCCGGCGCACGCGACGAACGCGTTCCTCGCCGCGCTCCAGGTCTACGCGACGCATTACATGACGATCTCCCTGTGGGAGTCCGCGCAGGCTGTGCAGCGTTCGGGTTTCCCGACCGCTTACGCGCAATGGGAGTCTCAGGCAGCGCACATGGTGCTGGACATCGTCAACGGGAC
>JBOHCW010000645.1:0-8144 GCA_050725375.1 Actinocrinis sp.
GGCGCGGCCCGGCCGCAGGTCGAACAGGTTCACCGCGTTGGCCGAGGCCGCGATCGTGACGCCGGCCAGCAGTTTGTCGACCGCGGTGTCGCCCGGTCCGCGGCGCACGATCGCGCCGGCGAGCAGCCCGGCGGCGCCGATGCCGAGGATCTTCACGCCTCCGGTCGTCATCTCGCCCTCGGCCAGCGCGCCGAGGTGGCCGCGGATGCCGCGCCGGTCGCCGTTGCCGTACAGGTCGTCGTACACGCCGAACGCGCCTGCCGCGACCGTGACGCCCACAGCGGCCGCACGCAGCGCCTTAGGCACCCCGGGGACCACGGCCAATGCGGCGGCCGTACCCGCCACGTACACGGGTCCCTCAAGCAGCGTGACCGGTTCCGCTCGGTGGTTCACCCGGTTCCACAGCGCGGGATCGGGGCCGGGCATCTGGCCCTCGGCCGCGGCCCGGCGCGCTGCGGCGAAGGCGGCGCGGGTTGCGGCGGCGCCCAGCGCCGCGGCGAACAACTTGGCCGCGATAGCCATGGCTGGTCCGTTCTGACTCGTCGGTCTCAGTATCGGATGGTGCACGGTGCGGCGCAGGGTCAACCGGCGCCCGGCGAGGCCACCGCGGCCAGGCTCGGCAGCGCGGGCAGCGGCCCGTCGTTCGCGCCTACGTTGCCGTAGTGCCCGGCGTCCCCGGTCGGCTCGGTGCTCCAGTGGTAGATCGAGAACACCACCGCGACCTGCCCCGGCGACTGGTCGATGTCGTCGACGGTGCTGACGGTCTTGGCGGCCGACGCGTTCTTGAGCACGGCGGTGATCAGCCCGCCGGCCCCGGCCGCGACCGCCGCGCCGCCGACGATCGGCCCGGCGCCACGCGCGCGCAGGTCCTGAGCGAGCGTCAGATACGCCGCGTTCTCGGCGTCCGGGACCGCTTTGTTCGGCGCGGCGATAAAGGCGGTGGTCGGCCGGACCATCGCGGCCGGGTTAGGCAGCGCTTTCGCTGAGATGACGCCTATGTCCTTGAACGCCTTGAGCGTCTTCACGGCCCAGTCCGCCGTCATCGTGCTCTGCGTACCCTTCGGCGTGGCGCTGGGGGACGGACTCGCCGTCGCGGTGTTGCCCGCGCCCGCCGTGCCGATGCCCGGGCCGCCGATGGTACCGGGCAGGCCCGCGGTCTCGGTCTGCGCGGTCAGCGCCTCGGCCAGGAGGTTCATTGCCTGGCCGACGGCGTCCGCGCCGGACGGCGTCTGCCCGGCCGGCGTGTAGTCGACCACGAGCGCGGCCAGTTGGTCCGCGGTGCTCGGGTCGGTGAACGTCGGGTTCAGCGTCACGTCGGCCGTCACGTTCGCGGACGCCCGTCTGGCGAGCGCGACCACGGCGTCCGCCGCGCTCTGGTCGGCCTCGGCGGTACGCAGCACGACCACGTAGTCGTCGGTCAGCTGGTTGGCGACCAGGTTGTCCTTGCTCTGGTCGATGTAGTCCAGCAGCCGCTTGTTGGCGCCGGTCAGGTCCCGGTTCTGGCCCTCCAGCGCGCTCTTGGCGTTGTTGGCGCTGGTGATCTGGCCTTTGAGGATGTCGATCTGGGCGCCGCTGAGGAACGAGGCGCCGAGCACCAGCCCGACCGTCAGCGCGAGGAACACCGCGACGATCGACACCACGTGGTAGCGGAAGTCGATCACGAGAACAGCCCCTGCACCCAGAACACGAACGAGTCCCAATAGCCGCGCAGCACTTCCCAATACAGCCCGCCGAGCGGCGAGACCACCGCGGTGGCCGCGATCGTGACCAGCGCCGCGCCGATCAGCAGCAGCAGCGAGGCGGTCGAGATCTGGCTGCGGTAGAGGCGCGAGACGCCCTTGGCGTCGACCAGCTTGCCGCCGACGCGCAGGCGGGTGAGGAACGTGGAAGCCATGCCGCCGCGGCCCTTGTCCAGGAACTCGACCAGGCTGGCGTGCGTGCCGACCGCGACGATCAGCTTGGCACCCTTGTCGTCGGCCAGCAGCATCGCGGCGTCCTCGCTGGTACCTGCGGCCGGGAACACGACGCACTCGCGGCCGAGCCGCTCCGTACGCTCCAGACCGGGGGCGCGCCCGTCCCGGTACGCGTGCACGACGATCTCCGCGCCGCAGGTCAGCGCCTCGTCGGAGACCGAGTCCATGTCGCCGACGATCATGTCCGGGCGGTAGCCGGCCTCGATGATCGCGTCCGCGCCGCCGTCCACGCCGACCATGACCGGCCGGTACTCGCGGATGTACGGCCGCAGGGTCTTGAGGTCCTCGCGGAAGTGGTAGCCGCGCACCACGATCAGGACGTGCCGGTCCTCCAGGTCGGTGCGCACGTCGGGCACGCCGACGCCGTCGAGCAGCAGGTCGCGCTCCTTGCGCAGGTACTCCATCGTGTTCTCGACGAAAGCCTCCAGCTGCTCGGACAGCCCGGTGCGCGCCTCTTCCATGGCGGCCAGCACGCCCTCCGGGTCCAGCAGCCGCCCGGCGGCCAGCGGGGTGTCGCCGCGGAAGAGCACGTTGCCCTCGACGCGCAGCCGCTCGCCCTCGCGCGCCAGGTCCATCACCTGGGGGCCGACCTCGTCGATCAGCGGGATGCCGGCCGAGACGATGATCTGCGGGCCGAGGTTCGGATAGCGGCCGCTGATCGAGGCCGCGGCGTTGACCACGGCGGACGGCTTGCGGGCGACCAGCGTCTCGGCGGCGACCCGGTCGATGTCGCGATGGTCGATGACCGCTATGTCGCCGGGCGCGAGCCGCTTGGTGAGGTTCTTGGTGCGCCGGTCCACGCGCGCGACACCGCCGGCGGCGGGTCCGGGCAGCGGCGTGGCCCGTTCGCCCGCGCGTTCGGGTAACCGCACGGAGATCCTCATCGGATACATCCTGCCAGGTCGCCAGACCTTAGCGCGTCCCAGTACGTCGGTCCTCACGACATCCTTTGCGCGTCGAGCGCGTATCAGCGCCGCTCGGCGTGCGCGGCGGCGAGTAGTTCGTCCGCGTGCAACTGTCCGAGCTCGGAGTCCTCCAGGCCGGAGAGCATACGTGCCAGTTCACGCCGCCGCTCGGCGTCGTCGAGCACGGTGACGCCCGAGGACGTGATCGAGCCGTCGCTCTCCTTACGCACCAATAGCTGCCTATCGGCGAACGCCGCGACCTGAGGCAGGTGCGTGACCACGATGACCTGCGCATTGCGGGCGAGCCTGGCCAGCCGGCGGCCGACCTCGACCGCCGCCTTGCCGCCGACACCGGCGTCGACTTCGTCGAACACGAAGGTCGGCACCGGATCCGCACCCGCGAAGACAACCTCAACGGCGAGCATCACCCGCGACAGCTCACCGCCGGACGCGCCCTTGGCGATCGGCAGGAACGGCGCGCCGGGGTGCGGGGCCAGGCGCAGTTCGACGTCGTCGATTCCGTTGGGGCCGAAGGCGACCAGCCGCTCGGTGCCGGTGTCCGGGTCGGGCACCGGCAGCGCGCCGGCCGGTGTCGCCGCGGCGGCGTCGGCGGCGATCTCACGCTGCGCGACGTGCACGGCGATGCGCGCGTGCGGCATCGCCAACTCGGCCAGCTCCGTGGTCACGGCGGCGGCGAACTTCTCGGCGGCCGCGCGCCGGGCGCCGGAGACCTCGGCGGCGAACCCGGCCAGGCGGGCGCGCAAGTCGTCGCGGCGCGCGGTCAGCCGCCCGATCCGGTCGTCGTCGCCGTCGAGCTCGGCCAGCCGCAGCGCGCCCTGTTCGGCCCAGGCCAGCACGTCGTCGAGGGTCGGGCCGTGCCGCCGGCACAGGTTCTCCAAGCCGGAGATGCGCTCGTTGACCGCCTCCAGGCGCACCGGGTCGGCCTCGATCCCGGCGAGGTAGCCGGCCAGGTCGGTGGCGGTCTCGGTCAGCTGCCAGTAGAGCTCTTCGAGCCGGGTGGCGACCGGGGTGAGCGCCGGGTCGTCGCCGCGTACCTGGTCGATGGCCCGCCGTGCCGCGTTGACCAGCGACGACGCGTCGCCCGTGCCGACCGAGTCGTCCTCGGCGACCAGCGCGTCGTGCGCCGTGGCGGCGGCCGAGCGCAACGATTCGGCGTTGCCGAGCCGCAGCGATTCGGCGAGGAGCTTCTCCAGTTCGCCGGCGACCGGCTCGGCCTTCTCGATCTCGGACAGCCCGTAGCGCAGCGCGTCAGCCTCCTGAGCGCGCTCGCGCGCCTGCGTGATCAGTTCGTCGACCTTCGCGGCGACCTCGCGGTACTCCTGGAATGCGGCGCGGTAATCGGCCAGCGGACGCGCTACCGCGTCGCCCGCGTAACGGTCCAGCGACGCCCTTTGCCGTGCGGGCTGCAAGAGCCGCTGCTGTGCGGACTGGCCGTGCATGGCGATCAGATCCTCGCCGAGGTCGGCGAGCACTGAGACGGGCACGGCCTGGCCGCCGAGGTGAGCGCGCGAACGCACGGAACCGCCCTGGCCGCTTGCACCCGCGGCCTGTCCCTGGCTGCCGACCACGCGCGCGAGCAACAGCTCGACCTGTTCGGTGCCGTCGGCCGAGGACTGCGCGGGGTCCACCGCCGCCCCCGCCTCGACGGCGCGCTTCGCGACGCTGCCGCCGGCCGGGATCAGCACCCGGCCTTCGATGGTGGCGCGGTCGGCCCCGGGCCGGATCCGGGTGGTCTCGGCGCGGCCGCCGAACAGCAGATCCAGGCCGCTGACGACCATGGTCTTGCCGGCTCCGGTCTCGCCGGTGACGGCGGTGAAACCCGGTGACAACTCCAGCACGGCGTCCTCGATCACCCCGAGGCCGCGGATGCGCATCTGCTCCAGCACACTCGTGAGATTAGCGGAACTCCCGGACAACGGGTCCTGACCTTATCGAGGACCGCTTCTCACCTGCGCTGCAAGCGTGCGGCCGATTCCCGCGCACCAGCGGTTGTGACGCGGCGTCAGGACTGCGCTTCAGGCTGCACTTCAGGACTAGGCTTCAGGCTGCACTTCAGGACTACGCTCCCGGAACCCGCTTACGACTCGGCTTCGTCGTGGTGATGGTGCATGTGGTGCTCGCTGCGTGAGCGCCAGCCGTCCACAGGCAGCGCGAACTTCGCGACCAGCCGGTCCGTGAACGGTGCGTCATGCAGGCGCGCGAGCAATACCGGCCGCTCGCCACGCCTTACCTCGACGCGGGCGCGGTAAGGCAGATCGAGCATGCGCCGTCCGTCACACCACAGCACCGCGCTGCCCTCGGGACCGACGCCCCAACCGTCCTCCAGTTCGACGGCCAGCAACGAGGTCGGCGCGACGACCAGCGGACGGGCGAACAACGCGTGCGCGGAGACCGGCACGAGCAGCAGCGCCTCGACTTCGGGCCACACCACCGGGCCGCCGCCGGAGAACGCGTACGCGGTCGAGCCGGTCGGGGTCGCGCACACCACGCCGTCGCAGCCCCAGCGCGAGAGCGGCCGCCCGTCGATCTCGATCAAAACCTCGATCATCCGCTCGCGCGAGCGCTTCTCCACGCTGGCCTCGTTCAACGCCCAGGTGCGCCCGACCACCCTGCCCTCGTGCAGAACCGTCGCGTCGAGGGTCATCCGCTCCTCGACGTCGTAGTGCTGGTCGACGACCCGCTCGACCACCTCGTGCAGGTCCTCCAGTTCGGCCTCGGCCAGGAACCCGACCCGGCCCAGGTTCACCCCGAGCAGCGGCACGTCGGCCTGCCGGGCCAGCTCCGCGCCGCGCAGCAGGGTGCCGTCGCCGCCGAGCACGACGACCAGTTCGCAGTCCTCCACGGCGTGCCGGTCGTCCGGCACGATCCACGCGGTAGGCCCGAAGTCGACGCCGTCGACCTCGCCCGCCAGAACGCGCACCTCGATACCTGCGGCGGACAGCCAGTGCGCGACCTTGCGCGCCGCGTCCTTGGCCTCGGTCCGCCCGGTGTGGGTGACCAGCAGGACGCTGCGCTTCGCGCGCTCTGCGCCCGTGTCCACGGCTGTCACGCACACTCCTCGGTAGTCATCCGGTCTCGCTCTAAATCGGTGGTGCCATGTATCGGCTGTGCCGTTAAACGGTGCTGCCGCTAATCAATACTGCTGTTAACAGACGCTGCTTACGCTTTTACACGGTGCTTTTACGGAGTGCTCTTACCCCGCACTGCCGGTCCCTCCGCGATGGCCCTCGCCACCTGCTGCTCATCCAGCGGCGGCGCCCCCGCGCGCAGCCACACGAAGTACTCCACATTGCCGCTCGGGCCCGGCAGCGGGCTCGCGGTGACCCCCTGTACGCCCAGTCCCAGCTTCCACGCGGCCTCGGTCACCGTCCGCACCGCCTCGGCGTGCAGCGCGCTGTCACGCACCACGCCGCCCGAACCCAGCTTCTCGCGGCCGACCTCGAACTGCGGCTTGACCATCAGCGCGAAATCGCCGTCCGGAGCCGCGCAGCGCACCAGCGCGGGCAGTACCAGCGTCAACGAGATGAACGAAAGGTCGCCGACGACGAGTTCCGCGGCCGCGCCGCCGATCTGCTCCAACGTCAGATCGCGCACGTTGGTTCGATCCACCACCAAGACCCGCGGATCGTTCTGCAACCGCCAGATCAGTTGCCCGTACCCTACGTCGACCGCGACGACCTCACGCGCGCCCGCCCGAAGCAACACATCGGTGAATCCGCCGGTGGACGCCCCCGCGTCAAGACAGCGCCTGCCCTGGACGGTCAGCCCCCGGGGCCCGAACGCGGCGAGCGCGCCGGCCAACTTGTGCGCGCCGCGTGACGCGTAGTTCTCCTCGCCGTCGGTCGCCCGCGTGACCACGATCGCCGCCGAGGTCTCGACCTGGGTCGCGGCCTTGCCGGCGGCCTGGCCTCCCACGGTGACCCGGCCGGCCGCGATCAGCTCGACCGCCTGCTCGCGCGACCGGGCCAGGCCGCGCCGTACCAACTCGGCGTCGAGCCTGCGCCGCGCCTGTCCCGCCATCGGTGGACCTCGCCTCGCCGTGCGCGATCGCCGTGCCGCCGCTACCGCGCGTCCTGCCGGTCGAGCTGCGCGAGCACGTCCTGCAGCCGCTGGTGTACTCCGTCGTAAAGCTCCGGATGCCCGCCGGTGGGCCGCTCGGGCAGCTCACGCAGCCGCTCTAATGCGGCGTCGACGTCGGCGTGGCCCGTCGGTTCGAGCTCGGGGACCGCCATCTCTTCGAACGCTGCCGGCAGCTGAACGGCCTCGGCCACACCCTCGGTGTCCATCTGGCTCCCTGCCGTCCTCTCGCTGCCTGTACGCGTCGTTCGCCGCTGACTTTACTCACTGCACGTGCGCGGTAACCGGTGCTCACCTGCCGTCCGCGCTGCGTTTGACCGTACCGCGCCGCGCGGTCGCCTCGCTGTAAGGTTGCCAGCCGTGGCGACCAAGACCGAATGCGCGCAGGCACTGGACCGGCTTGCCGAGAAGCTGGGCCGGATAGACGAGGGCGAACGTTCCGGGCACCGACTGGAGCGCACCGTCAGCTGTCAGATCCCGGACCTGGGCGTGACCTTCCACGGCCTGCTCAAAGACGCCTGCCTGCTGGACGTGGCCTCCTACGACGGCGGTTCGGCGGCGCCGCGCGCGCAGATCCGGTTGACCATCGCGAGCGACGACCTGCTGGAGCTGGTGGACGGGAGCCTGAACTTCCTCTCGGCCTGGACCTCGGGCCGGATCAAGGTCAACGCATCGGTCGGCGACCTGTTCAAGCTGCGCAAGATCTTCTGACGAAGTCAGACGTAACGCCCGCGCGGTGCGCGGGACGACGCCTAACCCGCACCGTCAGCTCGCGCGCCAGTCCGTGATCAGCCGTTCCGGGTCCAGCAGACCGCGCAGGTCCTCGGACACGTACGTCGGCTGGTGCTCCTTGGGCGCATCGCGCAGCTGGTCGAGCGTGGTGACGCCGGTGAACACCAGCAGCGAGTCGACTCCGGCCCGGTTGGCGCCCTCGATGTCCGTGTCCAGCCGGTCGCCGACGATCAGCGGGCGGCGCGCCTCGGTCCGGATCATCGTCTCGCGGTGCAGTGCGGGCTCCGGCTTGCCGGCGATGGTCGGCCAGCCGCCGGTGGCGGCCGCCACGGCGCTTACCAGAGCACCGTTGCCCGGTGCGATGCCGCGCGCGGTCGGCATCGTGCGGTCGGCGTTCGCGGCGAACCACGGCACGCCGCGCCCGACCGCGTAGGCC
>JBOHCW010000646.1:0-10614 GCA_050725375.1 Actinocrinis sp.
CTTCTCCTTCGGGTGCTCGAAGTACCGAAGGTTGTCCGGCGAGACGCCCAGGTCGGTGTCCCAGTTCCACCGCTCCTGCAGCCAGTACTCGTGCCACTGCTCGTCGGTGCCCGGCTCGACGAATAACTCCATCTCCATCTGCTCGAACTCGCGGGTGCGGAAGATGAAGTTACCCGGGGTGATCTCGTTGCGGAACGACTTGCCCGTCTGGCCGATGCCGAACGGGATCTTCTTGCGCGCGGTCTCGAAGACGTTCTTGTAGGACACGAAGATGCCCTGCGCGGTCTCGGGCCGCAGGTAGTTCAGGCCCGAGCCGTCCTGGACCGGGCCCAGGTGCGTGGAGAGCATGCCGTTGAACATCTTCGGCTCGGTGAACTGGCCCTTGGTGCCGCAGTTGGGGCAGTTGACGTCGGCCAGGCCGTGCTCGGCGGAGTGCTTGTGCTTGGCCTCGTACGCCTCTTCGAGGTGGTCGGCCCGGAAGCGCTTGTGGCAGGACAGGCACTCGGTGAGCGGGTCGGCGAACTCCTTGACGTGCCCGGAGGCCTCCCACACCTCGCGGGCCAGGATGATCGAGGAGTCGAGCCCGACCACGTCCTCGCGCCCGCGCACCACCGCCTGCCACCACTGCCGCTTGACGTTCTCCTTCAGCTCCACGCCGAGCGGGCCGTAGTCGTAGGCGGCCCTGGACCCGCCGTAGATCTCGCTGGAGGGGAAGACGATGCCGCGCGCCTTCGCCAGGCGCACAATGGTGTCGATCTTGTCGGCGGGCACGGTGTGCTCTCTTGTCTGCTCTGCTTGCCATCACACCCGGCTGGTGTGCGGTCAATCCCGGAGGACAAAGCGTACCGAGGGTGAGCGCCGTGATTCCAACGCGTTCCGGTCCGCGAACCGCGGGCGCCGCCGCGCGCGGCCTGCGGCCCCCCGCGACCTGGTCGCCCGATCGGCGCTGAGCACGAGACGCCCGCGCAGTGGCACAATGGCTCGGGCGCGATCGGGGCGCACCAAGCATGTTGGGGGACCTGTCGTCAGCGAGGAGCACCGGTATGGGCGAGACCGAGACCGACGGGCCGCGTACGTCCGTGCCGTCGCCGGGCCGTTCGACCCGGCAGCGGGCCGCGGTCACCGCGCTGCTTGAGGAGACCGAGGACTTCCAGTCGGCCCAGCAGCTACACGACCGCCTTAAGCATCGCGGCGACTCAGTCGGCCTGACCACTGTGTACCGCACGCTCCAGACGCTCGCCGACTCGGGCGCGGTCGACGTGGTGCACACTGGCGACGGCGAAGCCGTCTACCGGCGGTGCAGCTCCGGGAGCCATCACCACCATCTGGTGTGCCGCGGCTGCGGCAAGACGGTCGAGGTGGAGGGTCCGGCGGTCGAGTCCTGGGCGGACCGGGTCGCGGACGAGCACGGGTTCATCAACGTCGCGCACACGCTGGAGATCTTCGGCACCTGCGCGCAGTGCGCCGGACACTGACGAGCGCCTGTCCGCAGCCACCAGCCGGTAGCCGCACCCTCCGCGTCTAGACCGGCTTCTCGGTGATCCAGACCATGCCGCGGCCGGTCTCCAGCGGAGCGCTGATCGCGTCGTCGACGATCCGGTCGAGCCGGTAGCCGAGCCGCCGCGGCACGGCCGCGCTGCGCACGTTCGCCTCGTCGCAGTGGATCTCGACCCGCTCGACGCCGGGCAGGGCGAGCAGGATGTTGGTCAGCGCGCGGGTGGCGCGCGTGATGACGCCCTTGCCGGTGTGGTCGATGTGGCACCAGTAGCCGATCTCCAGACCGCCCGGCCCGACCCGGTCGTGCACGCCGATCACGGCCAGCAGCGTCCCGTCGGCCGCGTCGAAGATGCCGTAGTTGTAGGAGAATTCGGTCGGCCACGCGGCCAGTTGCTTCTCGAACCACTCGCGCTGCTCGTCCAGTGTGCGCGGCGCGGGCAGCCAGTCCATCCAGGCGTGCAGCGGCTCGTAGGACGCGACGATCGCGTCATGGCTCGCCTGCACGTCGTCGGCGGTCCAACGGCGCACGAGCAGGCCATCGGCCTCGAACCGCCGCGGTGGCGAGGTGTCCGAGGGCAGCCACTGCGGCTGATGCGTGGTTTCCATGACTCGATCATGTCGGCGCCCCGGATGGGCTGCAATGTAATAAGCAGGGGCCGCAACGCGATGGCGTACCCGCCTACGGCGGTTCGGCACCGTCATGACCGAAGCCGCGATAGCCGAGGTGCCTACGGCCGGTACAACACCGCCGCGTCGTCATCGCGGCACGGTGCGGGCAGCGCGTCGATGAAGTACTCGACCGCCTCGGACAGGCGCAGTTCGGCGTCCGGCGCGAGCGTGTAGTACGTCGGCGGACGGCCGGGCTCCGCGTAACCGCTCACGAACGCCGAATCGAGCAGGAACGCGCCCTGCACGACGTGCCGGGCACCGAGTGCCGACAACACCGGCCGCAGCGCGTAGTCCACGGCGAGAAGGTGCGCGAGCGTGCCGCCGGTAGCCAGCGGCAGCACCGCCTTACCGGCCAAGCCGGTCTGCGGTAACAGGTCGAGCAGCGCCTTAAGCACGCCGGTGTACGCGGCCTTGTAGATCGGTGTCGCGACGACGACACCGTCGGCCGCGGCCAGATCGGTCAGTACCCTGTGTATCGCCGGATGGCTGACGTCGCCGGCCAGCAAGTGCGCAGCAGGCAGCTCACGTGCCGCCACGTGCCTTACGTCGTAGCCGCGTTCCGCCAGCAGGTCCAACGCGGCACGCGCCGCCGCGACCGTGCGCGAGGTGCCGGAAGGGCTTCCGCTCAGCGCCAGGACTGTCGTCATCGGCCCCTCCGTCGTCGACGCCGTGTTCCTCTCCTCGACCTTCGCAGGGCGCTGTCGGCAGCGTCAATGGATCTTGCGATCCGTCTCATGCGAATGTGCGAGGGCGCGACGCGGGCGGGCCGAATGAATCGGCGGAGCGGTTCGGCCCGCCCGGCGTGATCCGGCCCCGTGATCCGGCCCGACGTGATCCGGCCCGACGTGATCCGGCTCCGCGTGATCCGGCCCCGCGTGATCCGGCTCAGTGCGGGCCGGTCGGGCCGACCGCGTTCGGGATCGCGCCGCCGAACCGCCGGTCGCGGTCCGCGTAGATCTCGATCGCGCGCCACAGGTCGCGCCGGTCGAAGTCCGGCCAGAGCGTGTCCAGGAACACCATCTCGGCGTACGCGGCCTGCCAGAGCATGAAGTTCGAGGTGCGCTGCTCCCCCGACGAGCGCAGGAACAGGTCCACGTCGGGCAGGTCCGGCTCGTCGAGATAGCGCGCGATGGTGCGCTCGTCGATCCGGTTCGGGTTGATCTTGCCCGCGATCGCGTCGCGCGCGATGGCCGCCGCCGCGTCCGCCAGTTCCGCGCGCCCGCCGTAGTTCACGCACATCGTCAGCGTGAAGCGGTCGTTGTTCCGCGTACGCTCCTCGGCCATCTCCAGCTCGTCGATGACCGACTTCCACAGCCGCGGCCGGCGCCCGGCCCAGCGAATGCGCACGCCCAGCTCGTCCATCTCGTCGATCCGGCGGCGGATGGTGAGCCGGTTGAAGCCCATCAGCCAGCGCACCTCGTCCGGCGAGCGCTTCCAGTTCTCGGTGGAGAACGCGTACGCGCTGATGTGCCTCACGCCGATCTGCACCGCGCCCTCGACCACGTCGAACAGCGACTTCTCGCCCTCCTCGTGGCCCCTGATCCGGGGCAGATTGCGCTGCTTGGCCCAGCGGCCATTGCCGTCCATCACGATCGCCACGTGCCGCGGCACCAGCTCGGCCGGGATCTTCGGCGGCTCGGCGCCGTCCTTGTGCGGCTTCGGATCGCGGAAGGCCCGCGGGCCGCGGGGGGCCGGCGCCTCAGAAGCCTGATTCTTGCGTCGCACTTCTCTTCCCTTACCGTTCCACCATGCGCAGCGACCTTAGCCCGCGCTCGACGTGCCACTGCAGATAAGCGGCCACCAGCCCGCTGCCCTCGCGGCGGTGCCGTTCCTCGCTCGCGTCCGCGGCCATCCACTCGCCGGCCAGCAGCGCGCCGAGCAGGTCGAGCGTCGCGCGCTGCGGCACAGCCGACGCGGCCGGCTTGCACGACGGGCAGACCACGCCGCCGGCCGGCACCGCGAAGAACCGCCACGGCGCGTCCTCGGCCGGTTCGGCGCCGCACTGCGCGCAGTCGTGGAACGAGGGCGCGTAACCGGCCACGGACAGCGAGCGCAGGATGAACGCGTCGAGCACCAGGCCGGACGCGTGCTCGCCCGAGGTCAGGGCGCGCAGTCCGCCGAGCAGCAACAGGTACTGTTGGACGGCCGGCTCGCCCTCGGCGTCGGTGAGCCGCTCCGCCGTCTCCAGCATCGCGGTGCCTGCCGTGTAGCGGCCGTAGTCGGACACGATCCGCTCGCCGTACGGCGAGATCGTCTCGGCCTGCGTGATCATGTCCAGCGCGCGGTTGCCCATACCTTGATGGCGCCGCGAGAAGACCTGGAAGTCCACGTGCGCGAACGGCTCCAGCCGGGCGCCGAACTTCGAGGTGGTGCGCCGCACGCCCTTGGCCACGAGGCGCACCCGGCCCTGGTCGCGGGTCAGGATCGTGATGATCCGGTCCGCCTCCCCCAGCTTCTGGGTGCGCAGCACGATGCCGTCGGCGCGATGCAGGCTCACCCGCCGATTCTCGCATGTCCGGCGGTCGCGGCGCCCTGCGCTGCCCGGTTGGACACACCACCTTCACGCAAGCCGTGTCCGCCCTGCGCGCCGGCCGCGACCGCGATCTCGGCCGGCGCCGTCGGGATTTTCGCCGCGATCAGGCGCGGGTCGCCTGCTCGGCCAGCGAGATGACGCCCGCGGTGTGCGTCGCGGTCATGCCGAGCGAGGCGCCGGTGGACACCAGCACCTGCCGCTCCAGGTCGGTCAGCGGGCCGTCGGCCAGGGCGACCTTCGCGGCCGCGCCGACCAGCGACTCCTTGCCGGTGTCGGCCAGCTGCGTGCCGAGCGCGGACAGCAGCTGCGACAGGTCGCCGGGCACGACGCCGAGGTCGGTCTCCAGGCTCTCGTCGGTGTACGCCGGCAGCCCGGCCCGGCCGACCTCGGCCACCGCGACGGCGCGCGCGTCCGCGGACTGCGAGGAACCGGCCCGCAGCACGTGCACGATGACTCCGCGCGCCGCGTCGACCAGCAGCGTGGACAGCTGGCCCGAGGTGGGCCGGTTGAGCACGGACTGGTTGTACGAGGTCTTACACACGCCGCAGCGCACCTGCTCGCCGAGCACCGAGGTCGGGAACAGCGGGATGTAGTAGAGGTGGAACCAGCGCCGCGCCTGCCGCAAATCGTACGGGCGGTCGCCGCCGCAGTTCGGGCAGAAGAAGGTACCGCTGGAGAGCAGCTTGAAGCGGACTTTGAAGCCCCAGATCAGGAAGAACACGGGTATACCCCCGGATGCAGGTTGCTGGACGGGCACTGTGGCTGGGCGAGACGTCTGACGGGCCGCGCCCGAGAGACGCGACCCGTCAGCCTATTGGTTCCGATGCGGGGACCGGAAGTCGTTACCGCACTCGTTACCGCACGACGCGGTTGACGGCCGAGACCACGGCCTTCAGCGACGCGGTGACGATGTTCGCGTCCACGCCGACGCCCCACAGCAGCCGGTCGCCGATGGCGCACTCGACGTACGCGGCGGCCTTCGCGTCACCGCCGGCCGACAGCGCGTGCTCGGCGTAGTCCAGGAAGCGCATCTCGACGCCGAAACCCGACAGAGCGCTGACGAACGCGTCGATCGGCCCGTTGCCGGAGGTCTCGACGGTCTGCGGCGCGCCGTCCACGACCAGGTCCACCGAGAGCACGTCCTTGCCGTCCTCGCTGGCCTCGTTGCGGTGCCCGGCCAGCGCGAACCGGCCCCACGGCGCCGAGGGCACCGGCAGGTACTCGTCGGCGAAGATCTCCCAGATCTGCGCCGGGCTGACCTCGCCGCCGTCCGCGTCGGTCTTGTTCTGGACCACCTGGGAGAACTCGATCTGCAGCCGGCGCGGCAGGTCCAGCTGGTGGTCGTTCTTCATGATGTACGACACGCCGCCCTTACCGGACTGCGAGTTGACGCGGATGACGGCCTCGTACGTGCGGCCGACGTCCTTGGGGTCGATCGGCAGGTAAGGCACCGCCCACGGGATCTCGTCCACGGTCTTGCCGACCGCGGCGGCGTCCTTCTGCAAGTGCTCGAAGCCCTTCTTGATCGCGTCCTGGTGCGAGCCGGAGAAGGCGGTGTAGACCAGGTCGCCGCCGTACGGGTGCCGCGGGTGCACCGGCAGCTGGTTGCAGTACTCGACGGTGCGGCGTACCTCGTCGATCTTGCCGAAGTCGATCTGCGGGTCGATGCCCTGCGAGAACAGGTTCAGACCCAGGGTGACCAGGCACACGTTGCCGGTGCGCTCGCCGTTGCCGAACAGGCAGCCCTCGATGCGGTCGGCGCCGGCCTGGTAGCCCAGCTCGGCGGCGGCGACGGCGGTGCCGCGGTCGTTGTGCGGGTGCAGCGACAGCACGACCGAGTCGCGGTACTTCAGGTGCCGGTGCATCCACTCGATCGAGTCGGCGTACACGTTCGGGGTCGCCATCTCGACGGTGGCCGGCAGGTTGATGATGGTCTTGCGGTCCGGCGTCGGCTGCCACACGTCGTTGACCGCGTCGCAGACCTCGACCGCGTATTCGAGTTCGGTGCCGGTGTACGACTCCGGCGAGTACTCGAACCGGATCTCGGTCTCCGGCTGCTGCTCGGCGTACTTCAGGCACAGCCGCGCGCCCTCTACCGCGATGTCCTTGATGCCGTCCCGGTCCAGGCCGAACACGACGCGGCGCTGGAGGGTCGAGGTCGAGTTGTACAGGTGCACGATCGCGCGCTTGGCGCCGCGGATCGACTCGTAGGTGCGCTCGATCAGGTGTGCGCGGGCCTGGGTCAGCACCTGGATGACCACGTCGTCCGGGATCATGTCGGCCTCGATGATCTGCCGGATGAACTCGAAGTCGGTCTGGCTGGCCGCCGGGAAGCCGACCTCGATCTCCTTGTAGCCCATCCGCACCAGCAGGTTGAACATCTCCAGCTTGCGGGCCGGGGACATCGGGTCGATCAGTGCCTGGTTGCCGTCGCGCAGGTCCACCGCGCACCAGCGCGGCGCCTCGGTGATCACCTTGTCGGGCCAGGTGCGGTCGGACAGGCCGATCGGGGTGAAGGGGGCGTACTTGCCGATCGGCATCGCGCTGGGACGCTGGGCGGTGCCGGGATAGCCGGACTGGGAGGGGGTCGTCGCCTGCTCGGTCATGCGGATGTTCTCCATCGCCTGTCGAAACGGAAGCGACCGGCGGGTGAGCAAAACGAAAGCAACGACCATCACCGCGGCGAGGGTGCCGGTCTGTCTCTACAGGCCCCCGCCGCGGCAGGTAAGAAGCAGCCGCTTGGCGAACATAGGGCACTCACGTTATCGGACCGCGACGGACTGTGGCCACTTTGTGAGTTCGCCGTCCACCATATGGACGGCGAACTCGCGGGCCCGGACCGGCCGGTTGAGCCGCACCCTGCCGCGTCGAGTCCATTATCTCGCAAATTTCCGGCGTTTCGGCTCGATAGCCGACCGGTTTCCGCTGTCTGATGAGCCAGTGCGCACGCTCTTCGCTCCGACCGCCCCGACCCGCCGGTGGACCATCACCGCGAGCGAGGTGGCGCCGGCCGGTCCGGCGGAGGCGCAGCTGACCTGGGTGCTGGCCTGTCAGCACGCGGCGGACCTGGCCGACCGGCCGGGCGAGCCGGCCTCCGGCCCGGCCGAGTTGCGCAGTCTGCTGGTACCGCCCTATCGCGGCCGGCGGATGCTGTTCGCATCGACGGACGTGGCCGGCCGTTCGGTCGGCTGGGCCCGGCTCGGCTTCTACGAGGCCTTCCACCGGGACGTCGCGCACGCGGCGATCACCGTGCACCCGTCGATGCGCGGCTGCGGCGTCGGCTCGCAGCTGCTTGAGGCGCTGGCGCGGGCCGCGCGCGGGCTGCACCGCACCCGGATGATCCTGGACGCGCCGCGCACCGGCGCGACCGAGGCGTTCGCGGCGCGGCACGGCCTGGTGCTGTCCGGTCGCGACCTGCGTTCCCGGCTTGACCTCAAGGCCCCGGCGCTGGCCGACCGGCTGGCCGCGGTCTCGAACGGCCCCGAGGCCGGTCCGGCCAGCCGTGCGCGCCGGCACGCTCGGCCCGACCCGGGCGGCGATTTCGCCACGCTGCGCTGGAACGGACCGTGCCCGGAACAGTTCCTCGCCGCGTACGTGAGCACCCTGGACTTCCTGCACGCCTCCGCCACGCCGAACCCGCGCCCGACGCCTTCGCGTGCGGCCTCCGCGATCGCCGCGACGGCCGAGGTCGCCGTCATCGCGCCGTTCACCCGCGCCGAGGTGCGGCACCGCGAGCTGGCCGCGAGCAACGCGGGCCTGCGCGAGTACACCGCGTGCCTGATCGACCGCTCGTCCGGCCGGATCGCCGCGCTGTCCAGCGCGCACACCGCGGACGGGCTGCGCGGCGAGCAGAACGAGACGGTCGTCGTGCCCGAATACCGCGGCCTGGGTCTCGCGGTGCGGGTGAAGGCGCAGCTGATCAGGGAACTCCAGGCCGCCGAGCCCTCGCTGGCGATCCTCGACACCTACAACGCCGTGGACAACCACCGGATGCTCGAGGTCAACCGCCGCCTAGGCTTCCGGATGCTGGACACACACGGCGCGTGGACACTCACGCTGTAAAGGCATCGCCAGCACATGGCGAAGCGTCCCTAACACACCGTCAGAAGAGTCGCGCTGTACCGTTAAGCCCCAGTAAGCCCCAGCGCCTTTAAGCCACTGCGCTCGCTAGAACCCGAGCCGCTGCAACTGCTTCGGGTCGCGCTGCCAGTCCTTGGCGACCTTGACGTGCAGCTCCAGGTAAACCGGCGTGCCGAGCAGCGCCTCGATCTGCTTACGCGCGCGCGTGCCGACGTCGCGCAGGCGCGACCCACCGGTGCCGATCACGATCGCCTTCTGGCTCTGCCGCTCGACGTAAAGCACGGCGTGCACGTCCAGCAGCGGCTTGTCCTTCGGCCGGTCCTTGCGCGGCAGCATCTCGTCGACCGTGACGGCCAGCGAGTGCGGCAACTCGTCGCGCACGCCCTCAAGCGCGGCCTCTCGGATCAGCTCGCCGACCATCACCTGCTCCGGTTCGTCGGTCAGCTCGCCGCCCGGGTACAGCGGCGGCGACTCGGGCAGCTGCGCGGCCAGCAGGTCGGCCAGCACGTCGATCCGGCTGCCGTCCACGGCCGAGACCGGGACCACCTCGGCCCACTCGATCCCGACCTCCCGGCCCAGCTCGACCGCCGCGAGCAGTTGCTCGCCGACCGCCTGCTTGCCCATGGTGTCGGTCTTGGTGACGATCGCGATCTTCGGCGTGCGCCGCACCTCGGCCAGCTGCCGGGCGATGTACGTGTCGCCGGGCCCGATCTGCTGGTCGGCCGGGATGCAGAAGCCGATCACGTCGACCTCCGCCCAGGTCGCGCGCACCTGGTCGTTCAGCCGCTCGCCGAGCAGCGTGCGCGGGCGGTGCAGTCCGGGCGTGTCGACCAGCACGAGCTGCGCTTCCGGCCGGTGCACGATGCCGCGCACGGTGTGCCGGGTGGTCTGCGGACGGCCCGAGGTGATGGCGATCTTGGCGCCGACCAGCGCGTTCGTCAGCGTTGACTTGCCCGCGTTGGGCCGTCCGACGAAGCAGGCGAAGCCGGCCTTGTAGCCCTCGGGGATGTCCAGGTACGAGTCGGGCGTCGGCGAGTCGCCGATCTGAGCGCGCCCGGCGGCGGTCGGCGCGGGCTCCGCGGCGCGCACCGAGTCGGCCGTGGTGCGCCGCTCCCCCTGCGCGATCGACCGGCGCTTGCGCTTCTCGGCGGCCTGCAGCTGCTCGGCCTTACGTTGCTGGCTGCCCCGCGCCGCGTTGCGGCTGGCTTGGGCCTTCGGTGTGCGGCGCGGCTCGGTCATTGCCACATTGTCCCATTAAACGCAGCCGCCCCGTCTCGCGTCGGGCGGGGCGGGGCGGCGGCGATCCGTCAATGTCTCAGCCTTCTGCGACGTGGCTCACGACCGGCCGCGCAGCCCCCGGTAGCGGGCGACCAGCGCGGTGGTCGACGAGTCGTGCGCGCCGGCCTTCGCCTCGGCGCCCAGCTCCGGCTCGATCCGCTTGGCCAGCTGCTTGCCCAGCTCCACGCCCCACTGGTCGAAGGAGTTGATGTTCCACACCGCGCCCTGGGTGAACACCTTGTGCTCGTACAGCGCGACGAGCTGGCCGAGAACCGACGGGGTCAGCTTCGGCGCCATGATGCTCGTGGTCGGGTGGTTGCCGTTGAACACCCGGTGCGGCACGATCGCGGCCGCGGTGCCCTCGGCCTCCACCTGCTCGCGGGTCTTGCCGAAGGCCAGCGCCTCGGTCTGGGCCAGGAAGTTCGCGGTGAGCATGTCCTGGTGCGCGCCGCGCGGGTCGGCGGCCGGCACGACGGGGTCGGCGAAGCCGATGAAGTCGGCCGGGATCACCTTCGTACCCTGATGGATCAGCTGGTAGTAGGCGTGCTGGCCGTTGG
>JBOHCW010000647.1:0-5371 GCA_050725375.1 Actinocrinis sp.
GCATAGTAGACGCCCTGCGCGTACCAGCCGTGCACGTAAACCTGCACGGATGTGGTGGACGCGCCGGTAGTGAAGGTGGTCGACAGTTGCGTGTAACTGGTCGAACTGGTCCAGGTGGAGCTGTAGCCGGTGGCGCCGAGGTAGACATACGGACCGTCAACGAACCCTGACAGGGTGTAGGCGCTGTTCGGCTGGACCGAGACGGTCTGGGTGCACTGCGCGGTCGCCGAGCCGGTCGGCGTGGCGGCCAGGGCGAAGGCGCCGGAGTGCACCGGGCTGCCGGTGACCGTCGCGGTCCCGGCGTCGCAGCTCCAGCCGGACGGCGAGCCGGACTCGAAGCCGGCGTTGGACAGCAGGTTGGTCGGTGCGGCTTCGGCGTTCGCGGTGACGGCCACGGCGGAGCCGGCGGCGACCAGGCCGGCGGCGGCACTGGCGAACAGCGCGCGGGCGCGCTTGCTGAGCATGGCGGCGCGATTCCCTTCTGGGCGGGTCGGGTCGTGCTGCCCGACGGTGCGCCGCCGACGGGTGCCTCGCATGAGGCGGTGAAGCGAGTGATGTAAGGATTGGACTAGACCATTGGCGATGTCAAGAGCCGCGCCTTAAGGCAGGCGAAGGTGCGCGTGAACGAGCACCCGCGAGAGCGACGGCACGCGCGGGTCACCCGGCCTGCCGGTGTCGGACCGCTCTGCCACGATGAACCCGTGACGAACGAAGCGATCATCATCACGGCCACCGCACAGGACCGGGTGGACAGTCCGCTGGTCGGCGGCGAGCGCGCCATGCTCACCGCGTTCCTCGACTGGCAGCGGGCCACCCTCGCCTGGAAGTGCTCGGGCCTGACCGCCGGCCGGCTCGCGCTGCGCTCGGTCGAACCGTCGGGCATGTCGCTGCTCGGCCTGCTGCGGCACCTGACCGAGGTCGAGCGCGGCTGGTTCGCGCGCACCATCGGCGAGCAGGAGGTGACGCCGATCTTCTATTCGCCCGAGCGGCGCGACGACGACTTCGACGACCTCGGCTCGCACCCGGCCGACGAGGTGTACCAGACCTGGCTGGCCGCGTGCGAGGACTCGCGCCGGATCGTCGCCGACCACGACCTCGACTACGAGGGGCACGGCCGCACCCGCGCGTACAGCCTGCGCTGGGTGCTGCTGCACATGATCGAGGAGTACGCCCGGCACAACGGACACGCGGTCCTGCTGCGCGAGCGGATCGACGGCACCGTCGGCGAGTAGCGCTGACGGGTCGTCAGACGTCCGCGGACTCGGCGAGTGCGTGAGAACATCAATCCCTGATATCACGGAATTGTATCGATTCCGGGCGGTCCCGGCCGGCCGTGCGGCCCGGCCGAGGGCGCACGCCGCATTTCGCACCACAACGGCATGGCCCGATTGAGTCGAGCGGTACCCGCGAGCCCTGCGGCGCTACTAGGCTTGTCCGACATGGAAATCGAGTCGCTGGCCGCCTTCGACAAGTACTTGAGTTCGAATCGGGGCGGCCTGTCCGGCTGCCGGGTCCAGGCCGTCGACCTGACCGGCCGCGGCTGGGAACTGCGCACGGCGGACGTGACCGACTCGGTGTTCCTCGGCTGCGTGCTGTCCGATTCGGTGGCCGCCGACCTGCGCCAGCGCGGCGCGATGGTCTTCGCGCCGGCGCCCAACCTGCCGTTCGACCCGTACCGCAACGCGCTGTACACCGCGGACGAGCTGTACGAGGGCGTAGATCAGAAACCTTACGAACAGACCCCTGACGCGCTCGCCTACGCCTGGGACGGCGGCGAGCGCGACCGGGAGGACGTGCTCGGCATCGTGCTGCGCGGCCTGCACGACGACGCGATCACCGACGCGCTCGGCGAGTTCCTGGCCGGGCGCCGCACGGTGGGCGTGCTCGGCGGGCACGCGGTCGCCCGCGACTCCTCCGGCTACGAGGCCGCCGCGCACCTCGGCAGGACCCTGACCCGCGGCGGGTTCACGGTCGCGACCGGCGGCGGGCCGGGCGCGATGGAGGCGGCGAACCTGGGCGCGTACCTCGCGCCCTTCCACGACGACGCGCTGGACGAGGCGGTCGAGTCGCTGGCCGCGGTGCGCGACTTCCGCCCGGACCCGACGGCGTGGGCGCGCGCGGCGTTCGCGGCGCGCAAGCGGTTCCCGGCGCAGAAGGCCGGCGAGTCGCTGTCCGTGCCGACCTGGTTCTACGGACACGAACCGCCGAACGCGTTCGCCTCGGCCATCGCGAAGTACTTCTCCAACGCCGCGCGCGAGGACTGGCTGCTGGCCCGCTCGAACGCCGGGCTGGTGTTCCTGCCGGGCGCGGCCGGGACCGTGCAGGAGATCTTCCAGGCCGCCACGCCGGAGTACTACCGGCCGGCCGGCTCCGCGCCCAGGCTGCTGATCCTGGTCGGGGTCAACCACTGGACGAACACGCTGCCGGCCTGGCCGCTGCTGCGCGCGCTGGCCTACTCGCGGCCGATGGCCACCACGATCCACCTGGTCGACACGGCCGCCGAGGCGGGGATCCTGCTCACCCGCGTGCACTGACGCAGTGTCAGGATGCTGACCGGGCGCTGCCGCGGGACGCAGCCGGGTCCCCGGGTCAGGTGGTCGCCTTCACCAGCGCGGTGAACAGCGCCGGGTCGTCGCGCACCTCCGGGTGCCACTGCACCCCGAGCAGGAACCGGCGGCGCGGCACCCACGCGGCCTCGATCGTGCCGTCCTGCGCCCAGGCGCTGGCCACCAGGCCGTTGCCGAGCCGGTCGATCGCCTGGTGGTGGTGACAGGGCACGTCGACGCCCGCGCCGAGCAGCGAGCCCGGCAGCGCGTCGGTGTCCAGCCGCACCCGGACCGTGCCGTACACCCCCGGCGCCGGCCGGTGCCGCTCGCCGCCGGCCAGGTCCGGCAGGTGCTGGTGCAGGGTGCCGCCGAGACAGACGTTGATCAGCTGCAGCCCGCGGCAGATGCCCAGCACCGGCAGGTCGGCCTGCAGCGCGGCCATCAGCAGCGCGCTCTCCCAGGTGTCCCGGTCCGCCTGCGAGCGCTCGGCGAACGGGTCGGGGGCGGCGCCGTAACGCACCGGCTCGATGTCCGGGCCTCCGCTGAGGATGAGCCCGTCGAGCCGGGCCACCACGGCCACGGCCGCGTCGTCCGCGCCGATCGGCAGCAGCACCGGGACGCCGCCGGACGCCGTGACGTGGTCCGCGTAGGCGTGCGGCAGCAGCGCCGCGGGGGTGTGCCAGACACCCCACGCCGCGTGGGTCCGGTAGGCGGTCAGGCCAATCAGAGGCCGCATATCATTCATCATGGCAGTGATGCCCACGTCGCGGTGCGGTTATCCCGGGAGAACCGTGAGGCTTGGAAGGTGGCATGAGTACGTCACGCGCCCCATCCGTCAACCGGTTGCCGCGCCGCGTCACGCGCCGTCGAAGCGCCCGAGCGCGGCGGCCCGGGCGAGGCCCAGCGGCAGGCTGCCCGAGCCGGCGATCGTGTCGTGGAACTCGCGGCGCGAACCGAGGCCGGCCGCCAGGTACTCGTCCCGGATCCGCTCGATCTCCAGGCAGCCGGTCAGGTACGACGGCGCCTGCGTGGGCCACGCGCAGTACCGCGACACCTCGCCCTTCGCGGTGCCCTCCGACAGCGCCGACTTCGCGACCATGAACGCCTCGGCCTGCTCGACCGTCATGTCGCCGCAGTGCAGCGCGGTGTCCACGATGATGCGCGCGGCGCGGAAGGCGCGGGCCTCGACGTGGGCGAGCTCGTGCCGCGGGTCGGTGAAGTAGCCCTCCTCGCGCATGACGGTCTCGACGTACAGCGCCCAGCCCTCGGAGAAGTACGGCGTGCGGTGCACCTTGCGCAGCGCGTGCGTCGAATTGGCGGACCAGGACAGGTGCCAGTGATGGCCGGGGTACGCCTCGTGCACCGAGATGGTCGGGATCTGCGCGCGCGAGTTGGTGGCCAGCCGCTGGCGCACCTGCTCCTCGGTGAAGTCGTCCGGCGGATAGGGCACGAAGAAGTGGCCGAGCCGCGAGGCGGTCAGCGGCGGCGGCGACATGTACGAGGCCACCGCCAGGATCGGGCGCTGGAACTGCGGCGAGGGCACGACCCGACACTCTTCGCCGTCCGCGAACGTGACGATGCCGCGCTCGCGGGAGAAGCGGCGGGCACGCTCGGTCTCGGCCTCGTACTCGGCGCGCATCGCCTCCAGCGTCGGCGGATGGTCCTCCTGCAGCGAGCCGAGCAGCGCGTGCCAGTCCTCTGACCCGCCGGTGATGCCGCGGGCCAGGGCGCGCAGCTCGGCGTCCAGCGCCGCGTACGCACGCTCGCCGCGCTCGTGCAGCTCGCCGGCCCCGTAGCCGAGCAGCTCGCGCTCGGTCAGCAGCGCCGAATACAGCTTCTCCCCCATCCGCCAGTCCCCGCCCGCCCGGCCCCGCAGGTCCTCCAGGAACGCGGCGGTCTCGTCGAACGCGGCGGCGGCCGGCTCGGCGGCCTCGCGCACCCGCGCGGCCAGCCGCTCGTCGGCGAGCATCCCCGGCAGCGAGGAGGTGACGAACGCACGGCCGGTGCGCGCCTGCCCGACGCCGCGCGCGAGGATCGGCGCGGCGGCCAGGTCCGCGTCCAGGTTCTCCCGGCAGGCGGCCAGCACGTCCGGCACCTGGGCGAGCTTGGCCAGCGTGTCCTCGGCCAGCTCCGGCTCGCCGAGCAGCCGGTGCACGTACGGCATCAGCATGCTGAACAGCGTGCCGGACAGGTACACCGAGGCGTCCCTGCGCCACACCGGCCAGCCGGCCAGCAGCCGCTCTCCGCGCAGTTGCGCGACGGCGAGTCGTCGGTCGATCTCGTCGTCGTGCGACGGCGCGGCCGGCTGCGCCTCGAAGCGCTCCAGCCACTGGTCGGACTCGCGCTCGCGGCGCAGCATCGCCTCGGCGCTGTAATCGCCCAGCTGTCCGTCGTGGCCCGGGGCGCCGAGCATCTGCGCGTCGGCCGGATGGTTGGCGAAGGTCCACGCGAGATAGGCGTCGACCAGGTCCGGCACGGTGGTCTGTGAGGTCATGCCGCGATCCTCGCCGCGCCGCCCGAGGTACGCAACCCCCTTGCACCCCTGACTCAGGGTTCTTTGACGTATCGCCGCGCCCGGTCGCGGGCACGCGGCGGCCGGGCCCGCGGTGGCTGTCGGCCGGTTGTTGTAGTAGTGGTGAGACTGTGACGCGCTTCCCCTGCTGAACGGGTGTGCCAACGCATACAATCCAGCTCCAAGAGAGGGGGCTGCCAGGGTGGAAGCCGAGGACGGCGCCGAACGGCCCGGTCAGGAGACGCACGCCGGTCCGGTGGCCGAGGCCGCCGCGCCCGACCGCGCCAGCGGCCAGGACGGGCCGGACGCGGAC
>JBOHCW010000648.1:0-2352 GCA_050725375.1 Actinocrinis sp.
GCGCGGGCTCGTCGTCGTCCGCGTCCCACTCCGCCGGCTCCGGCTCGGCGTCGAATCCTGGTACGCAGGGCGGACTTCGGGCCGGCAAGAACGCGGCGCAGGTGTCGCGGCACGTGCGGCGTGCGGCGAGGGTCCGGCCGCGCGGGTTCTTCGCAGGGCTCGCACACGGTGGACTCGCGCCGATCGCCACCGCGACCGTGCTGGTCGGCGGCGTGGTCGGCACCGTACTCGCGGTGCAGCCGACCGGGTCAAGCAAGCCGTCGCAGCCTATTGTCGCGGCGCAGGCCTCGGCCTCGCCGATCGCGAGCGTGACGCCGTCACTGTCGGCTTCACCTTCCGCGTCGCCCTCGCCGAGCAAGCCGTCCCAGTCCGCGTCACCGTCGCACAAGGCGACTGTGGCGGCCGCGCCACCAGTCAGCGCGCCGCCGGCGGGGAAGAAGGGCGTGAGCGTCTGGTCGTTCAACGGGGTGAACACCGCTCTCGCCGATTCGAAGGCTGATTGGTACTACACCTGGTCGACCTCGCACAGCGGGATCAGCGGACCGTCAGGGGTCGGTTTTGTACCGATGATCTGGGGCCCCGGCTCGGTGACCGCCTCGAATCTGGCGCAGGCCAAGGCGGCCGGCCCGTACCTGCTCGGCTTTAACGAGCCCGACATGGCCGCGCAGTCGAACATGCCGGTCAGCCAGGCGCTCTCGCTCTGGCCGCAACTGGAGGCCGGCGGCAAGATCCTCGGCAGCCCGGCCGTGGCGACCGGCGCGGCCACGCCCGGCGGTTGGCTCGACCAGTTCATGACGGGCGCGCAGGCCCACGGCTACCGCGTCGACTTCATCACGCTGCACTGGTACGGCGGCGACTTCACCACGTCCGACGCCGTCAGCCAGCTGAAGCAGTACATCCAGGATGTATACAACCGTTACCATAAGCCGATTTGGCTGACCGAGTACGCGCTGATCGACTTCTCCAACGGCACGCGCTACCCGACCGACCAACAGCAGTCCGCCTTCATCACCGCCTCAGCGCAGATGCTCACCTCGCTGCCGTATCTCCAGCGTTACGCCTGGTTCGCGCTGCCCGCGTCGGACACCGGCGCGGGCACCGGCCTGTTCCACAGCGGGCCGTCGGTGACGGCGGAGGGCCGAGCCTTCGAGGCCGCCGCAGGGGGCTGACAAGCCGTACGGCGGCAAGCCGTACGACAACGGACGTGCGCGCGTGCGCACTCCGGCATCGGCGCTAATGCGCGCTGCACGTGACTGCGGGCACCGCGTTCGCCGAACCGGTCAGCGAGCCGAGGAAGCCGAACACGGTGGACGCGCCGGGCGCCAGGCTCCCGTTCCAGCTCAGGTTCGTCGCGGTGACCGCCGCCCCCGACTGGGTGAGCGCGCTGCTCCAGTTCTGCGTGACGGCCTGGCCGTTCGCGAACGTGAACGCGACCGTCCAGCCGTTGACGGCGGAGCCGCCGGCGCTGACCGCGACCGCGGCCTGGAAGCCGCCCTGCCATTGATTCGTGATCGAATACGCGGCCGTACAGCGCGCGCCGCCGGAGGTGCCGGAAGACGATGCGGATGGGGAGACGGATGAGGACGGCGATGCGGACGAGGATGCTGAAGAGCTCGAAGACGGCGAGGCCGACGCTGAAGCGGATGCCGAGGGCGAGGCTGACGGGGACGGCGAGGCCGAGGCCGTCGCGGATGCGGAAGCACTTGCCGAGGCGCTCGTACTCGGGCTCGAACTCGGCCCCGACGGCGTCAGGTACCTGATCAGCGCGGGATACCAGTGTGCTGCGACCTTCTGGTTGCCCGAGTCGTTCGGGTGCACGCCGTCCACGGTGTCCGTAGCGTCATCGAACCCTGTCCACTGGTCGACTGCGACGACTGGCGACTGCGCCGTGCTCACCGACGCGGCCCACGCCGGGATGGCCGCGTCAAGGTTGACGACGCCCTGTGCGCACGTGGTGCAGTTGGCCGGGTTCATCGGGATGATCTGGGCGACCAGCACGACCATCGACGGGTTGTTCGCGCGCATCTGCTGAATCAGCGTGCTGTAAGCGGCCAGGATCGTCTGCGTGGACAGGCCGCTCCACACGTCGTTGGTGCCCAGGTGCATCAGCACGATGTTCGGATTCGTCGCCGAAAGCCAGCCCGGCAGCAGGTTCTGGCTCACGATGCCGGTGGTCAGCGCCCCACCGTGGCCCTCGTTGTCGCCGTCGTACGGGACGCCGCAGCCCTGCGGCGGCAGCGTCCCCACGAAGTCGATGTTCGTGTATCCCGCGTTCTGCAGGTTGTTCCACAGCACCGCGCGCCAACAGCCCGGCGACCCGGTGATCGAGTCCCCGAGCGGCATGATCCGCAC
>JBOHCW010000649.1:0-3427 GCA_050725375.1 Actinocrinis sp.
GCTGACCCCCACGCGCCAACGGACTCCACGCCTCGGTGGCGATGCCGTGCTCGGCGGTGAACGCTCGGAGCTCCCGCTGCTGCAGCCACGGATGCAGCTCGATCTGGTTGACCGCCGGCACCGTCGATGTGTCGTCGAGCAGGCGCCGCAGGTGCGGGATGTGAAAATTGCTGACGCCGATTGCCCGGACCCGCCCGTCGCCCTGCAGCCTCTCGAAGGCACGCCAGGTGTCGACGTATCTGTCTTCGGCGGGGACCGGCCAGTGGATGAGGTACAAGTCGAGGTAGTCGAGCCCGAGGCGGGTCAGGCTAGCGTCGAACGCGCGCAATGTCGTGTCGTAGCCCTGGTCGGCGTTCCAGAGCTTGGTCGTGACGAACAGTTCCGAGCGCGGTATGCCGGACGTGGCCATCGCCGCACCGACCTGAGTCTCGTTGTCGTACAGCCGTGCCGTGTCCAGGTGGCGGTAGCCCAACTCCAGTGCGGAGGCCACCGCCTCGGATGTCTCGTCGGGCGGGACGAGGAAGACTCCAAAACCCACCTGCGGGATCAAGACGTCGTTGTTCAGAGTCAGCAGGGGCACCTCAGACATGTCTTCCAACGTAACAGGCACGGCCGGCCTCTCCGAGGTATGATTGATGCATCAACTACCAAGGAGTCCGATGCCTACCGGTACGTCGCGGATGCCGGCAATCTACCTGAGCCACGGCGCGCCGCCGCTGGCTGACGACCCGATCTGGACCGCCGAACTCGCGCGCTGGGCCGCTGAACTACCGCGGCCGACCGGGATCCTCGTGGTGTCAGCGCATTGGGAGTCCGCCCCGTTGGCGATCGGCGCGACCACCACAGTGCCCCTCGTTTACGACTTCTGGGGCTTCCCGCAGCACTACTACGACGTGCGGTATCCGGCTCCCGGCGCGCCGCAGCTGGCCGAGGACGTGCGCAAGCTGCTGCGTACCGCCGGAACGCCGGTCCAGGACGTCGAGGACCGCGGCTTGGACCACGGCGCGTACGTGCCGTTGGTCGAGATGTACCCGGCCGCGGACGTGCCCGTGCTGCAGATCTCGATGCCGACGCTCGACCCGCGGGGCCTGATGCGGATCGGCGGCAAGCTCGCGCCGCTGCGCGACCAGGGCGTGCTGATCATCGGCAGCGGGTTCTTCACGCACAACCTGCGCGCGATCAGTCAGGACGGCTCGGTGTCCTCCGTGATGTCGGAGTTCGACGACTGGGGCCGGCGCGCGCTGGCCGCGCAGGACGTGGACGGGCTGCTCGACTTCCTGAACAAGGCGCCGTCCGGCCGGTTCGCGCACCCGCGCACGGAGCATTTCGCTCCGCTGTTCGTCGCATTGGGCGCGGCCGAGTCGGATCTGGCAAGGCAGCGCAGCGTGATCGAGGGCTTCTGGCTCGGCCTGTCCAAGCGGTCCATTCAGCTCGGCTGAGGCCCGCCCGCCACCGCTCAGGCAGCGCGCGCGAAGACGCTGTGCGGATCGAGCCGGTCGAGGATCGCCGGCGCCGCGTCCTGAACGTTGTCCGGTTGGCGCAGCACCTTCTCGTGCGGCAGATCGAACGCGGTGGTGATCCAGGAGTCCAACTCCGCGTAGAACGACTGCGCGTCGGGCGTGCCGGGCATCGTGAGCACGTTCAGCCAGACCACGGTGTCGAAGTCCGCTTCGGCAGGGTCGTCGAGTCGCGTTACGCGCAGTTCCCACGGTCCGTTGACCGGAAAGCGGCCCTCGGCGCGGTGACGCTCCAGCGCCGAGGACAGGAACGCATAGAACGTCGACACGACGTACTGGACGCGTTGACGCGTCGTCAGCACCGCGTAACCGTCCAACGTGAAGCGTAAGGCGGTCGGCCGAAGGTAGAGCTGCGTGTTCTTCGCCCAGCCCCATAGATCGGCGCTGCGAATCGCGTGCAGGCCGCCGACGGTCGCCGCGTAGGACAGGCCGGTGAACAGCGGCGTGGCCCAGCTCTCGCCGTCGATCAGCTGCCTGATCAGGTCGGACTGCCGCTCATTGATCCCGTCGGCGAACGGGAAGTTGTACGGCGCGTCGACCTCGCGCGCGGTGCTCGGCCGTTGCGGAGTGACGCTCCACAGCTTGAGCCAGGGCGCCGGCGTGAACGGGAACCAGACGCTCTCGATCCGGTCGCAGCGTTGCAGGAGTGCGGCGAAGCTCTGCTGTCCGGATTTCTGGGACGGCGCGAAAACACTCGCGGTGCCGAGATCGGTACGGCTGACGCAGCGCACGCGCTGTGCCGGGTCGACGCGTAGAGTCGCGGCCACGATCAGCGCTCTGCCCTGATGCGCCAGCAGTGCGGCCATCCGCGGATCGGCACTGTTCACGGTGCGCGCGACGTACTGCTGACGCTCGGTGTCCCAGACGATCACCGTCACCGACATGACCAGGTTGCTGATCGAGTCGTGGCCGCTGACGACCAGTGCGCTGCCGAGCGTGATGTCGCCGGTCGCAGGACACGATGCCAGTCCGTACCCTTCGTACTCCAGTTGGGTGAGAAGCGCGTCCAACGTGATACCGGTCTGCGCGGTGACCGTGGCCGGTTCGTCGCCGTCGGCATGTCTGTCTATGCGCGCACGGTTCATGTAGCGCGAGAGGTCGACATAAAGCGTCTCGGCGTCGGCAGCTTGCGGCGCACCGGCGGCAGAGCGCGGCGTATCGGCGCCCGCCGCGCTCACCCGCCAGTCATTGCGGCACGCCCAGTTCACGATCGTGACGACCTCGGCGACCGTGCGCGGCAAACACGTCCACTGCTCGGGGACGGGGGCCTCGCCGGACCGGTGGCGACGGTCCAGTCGGAAGACCTCGATGCCGGACGGGAACTGCTCCCCCGCGTCCGACTCGACGGGCGGGTGTTCCTCTATCGCGGGTGCCAGCACGCTGAGAAGTCTGCGCGACGCCCGGGCGACGCCCGGCCCGTGCCGCGCGATTACACCCGATCGGATGACCCGGTGTGACGATACGACTGCGCTCGCGCACCAGAGCGCGCCGCACGTGCTCGCCGCCCTGACGTGCGCCGGTACCGGTCAGTTCGGTTCAGTTCAGTTCAGTTCACTGCGACGGCTTCGGCGCCGGTGGCCTTGAGAAGTTCGTCGTAGTCGATCGGGAAGACCGTGTGCGGATGCCCGGCGGCGGCCCAGACCCGCCCCTGCGCGGCCAGCGTCTCGTCGATCAGCGTCCTGATCGGCGCCGGGTGGCCGAGCGGCGCCACGCCGCCGATGACCTGCCCGGTGTGCAGGCGAACGAACTCGGGCGTGGCGCGCTTGAGCTTCGCGACGCCGAGGTACGCGGCGAGCTTGCCGGTGTCGACCCGGTGGGCTCCGCTGGTGAGCACGAGCAGCGGCGCGCCCTCGGCGTCGAAGATCAGACTGTTGGCGATGGCGGCGACAGCGCAACCGATCTGAGCTGCC
>JBOHCW010000650.1:0-5889 GCA_050725375.1 Actinocrinis sp.
GTGTCGTGATCGCGGTGTTGACGGAGTACACCAACCCCCAGGCCGCCGTGCAGCAGCGCAGCCCCACGATCGAGGCACCGGCGGACGGGGCGTTACGGCTGACACAGATCTCCTATCTGGTGCGCCGCCGGGTCTAGCTGGCAGGTATCTCGATGGTGGCGTCGGCGTCGCTGTTCCAGTCAGCGGCGCTGTAAACAGGGCCGGTCGAGCTGGTGCAGCCGATCTTCATCATCGAACTGCCGCTCGCGCTGCTGATCGCCGGGATCATGTGGCGGATGCGGATGCCGCGGCGCACCTGGGGCGCGGTGGCGGCGGTCACGGCCGGCCTGGCGGTGGCGCTGGCCGCGGCGAACCCGTCCGGCGGCGTGGAGAAGTCCTCGGACCAGCTGTGGGTCCTGGCCCTGATCGCCACCGGCGGCTTCGAGGCCGTCCTGCTCGTCTCGGCCCTGCGCGCCAAGGGCGAACCGCGCGCGGCGCTGCTCGGCCTCGCGGCGGCGTGCGCGTACGCGCTCACGGCCGCGCTGATGAAGCAGGCCATGTCCTCGCTGTCCCACGGCGCCGGGGCGTTCTTCAGCACCTGGCAGCTCTACGCGACGGCCGCCGCGGGCGTCGGCGCGCTGTTCCTGCTGCAGAACGCGCTTCAGGCCGGCACCCTCGTCGCCTCGCAGCCCATGCTCACCATCGGCGACGCGCTGATCAGCGTGTGCTACGGCGGCCTGCTCTTCGACGAAAACCTGCGCTTCGGCTGGTGGCTGATGCCGGAAGTGCTCGGGCTGATCGTGATCGTGTTCGGCTACGTCGAACTGTCCCGCTCGCCGCTCGCCTCGGGCCAGTCGCCGGACGCCCTGCCGCCCTCCGACGGCGCCGAAGGCCAGCTTCAGCACTCCACGACGTCTTAGGCAGACCGGTCACCCCCAAGCCAGACCGGTCGACGTCTGCGTTGTCGCAGGACGGCGTATTCAGCGCCTTCGGTGACTACTGCTCGGCCGACTACCGTGCCGTGGCGCCGAGGATGGCCGCGTACGCGTCGGGCGCGATGTTGCCGCCGCTGAGTACGGCCACGTACGTGCGGCCGGCCGGCAGTTCGTCGAGCCGCGACAGGTAACCCGCGACCGCCGCCGCGCCGCCGGGCTCGGCGACCAGCCGCGAGCCGGTGGCCAGGATGCGCACCGCGTCGCGGATCGCGTCCTCGGACACGGTGACCACGCCGTCCACCAGCGCCCGCAGGTGCTTCCAGGTCAGCTCGCCGACGCTGGACGAGCGCAGCGCGTCGGCGATCGAGCGCCAGGTGTCCTCGACCGGCCAGGCCACCCGCTCGCCGCGCCGCATCGACTCGTGCGCGTCCCCGGCCAGCTCCGGCTCCACGCCGTAGACCCGCGCGCCGGGAATCAGCTCCTTGACGGCGATGGCGACGCCGGACACCAGGCCGCCGCCGCTGACCGGCGTGAGCACCGCGTCCACCGAGATGCCCAGCTCCTTGGCCTGCTCGGCGATCTCCAGGCCCACCGTGCCCTGTCCGGCGATCACCCACGGGTCGTCGTACGGGTGGATCAGGACGCGGCCGGTCTCGGCCGTGAGCCGGCGCGCCTCCTGCTCGCGCCGCGCGGGGGGCACCAGGACCACCGTCGCGCCCAGCGCCTCGGTGGCCGCGATCTTGTTCGGCGCGGCGCCTTGCGGAATGACGATCAGCGCGTCCACGCCGAAGTGCGCCGCCGCGTACGCCACGGCCTGGGCGTGGTTGCCGCTGGAGACCGCGATCACGCCCTTGGCGCGTGCGTGCTCGTCCATCGCGGCCAGCGCGTTGACCGCGCCGCGGATCTTGAACGCGCCGATCGGCTGCAGGCTCTCCGCCTTGATCCACAGCGGCCGGTCCGGGTCGGACCACGGAGCGTGCAGCAGCGGGGTACGGGTGGCGATCCCGGCGATCCGCTCCGCGGCGCGCAGCACCTCGCCGAAGGGCACCAGACCGTCCGCGACCGCGTCGGACCGCTGCGGCTGAGCCATCGTCAGTTCACCTCTCGGGTAGCGCTGATTTCGATCATAGGCGCGGGCGGTGACACACGGACCGAAAGGGTCCGGTGAACAGGCACGGCCCTCGCGGTGAACGTCGGGGGACGCGCACCGGAAACGAGACTCACCGGCCTCTCAGCGTTCGAACCCGCGTCGTGGTCTACTGGCAGACGGCACCGGAAAGGGCGATACGGCGTCTGTTCTCAGGACACGTGCCGTTCGCCCCTTGCTCGGCACGGCAACAGACAAGCTCGGCGGACACAGGCGACGGGGGATACACGATGAGGCGGATCAGATACCTGCAGGGCGAGGCGACGGTCGCGAACCTCGGCAGCGGCGCGGCCGCCTTGGAGCTGCCGCAGGACGAGACGACCGCGGCCGTGCGGATCGGCGCGATCCTGGCGCGTAACTACGGCGAGCTCATGCCCGGCGAGTATCGTGCGGTGATCGAAGACCCGACCGGGACATCGGACCGCCCGAGCGACAACGGCGTACAGGACGGAACCGGTGACGGCGGGTACGCGGTCGTAGTCGGCGAGGACGATCCCCGGGTGGCGCGCGCCCGCGATCTGCTGGCCGGAATCGCGAAGGGGCGCGACTACACCGCGGCGGAACTGGGCGCGGTGCGGCAGGCGCTGCTCGGCGGCGAGGTCGCATGACGGACGGATGAGGACGGGCTGTTGAGTTACCTGATGGGGCGGCCACGCCGGCGAACGCAACAGGCGCGGGAAGGGCGGCCCTCCAGGTCACCTGCGCGTCATATCGTGCACACATCGTGTTTTTACGACTCGGCTAGCGTCCGCCCGTGACACTGGACGAGCGCGCGGGCAGCGCCCCCTCAGGCATGACGGGCCGGCTCACCGGCCGTATCAGCAGCCGGATCACGCAGTGGAGTCCGGCCAGGCAGCTCGTGGCCGGAATGCTGCTCATCGCAGCGGTCTTCGTCGCGATCCAGCTGGCCGACTACCACCAGAACGTGCCGTCCAACGACACGTACCAGTACGCGCGTCTGACGCTCCATTACATGGGTGACAGCAAGACCGAGGCCATCCACGGCGCGACCGCGATGTACTGCCAGGACGCCGGACAGGCCGCGCTGCGTTCCGCGAGCATCGACGACAACGGCACCACGGACACCGGCTACGAGGCGTGCCTCGACGTGTACAGCGCCGGCCTTACGCCGAACAACGCGCGTTACCTGGCGATCTTCGACTCTCGGCCCGGCTACCCGCTGATGTCCGGCGCACTGGCCACGGTGTTCGGGCTGCGGCTGAGCATGTGGCTCGTCGCGCTGCTGTGCACACTCGCCGCGAGCGGCCTGGTGCTGGTGCTGGTGCGCTCGGCCGGCGGCTCGGTGATCGCCGCGCTGGCCGGGCAGGCGGTGTTCCTGACCGCGCCGACCGGCTACTGGGGCACCCGCATGCTGACCGACGGCCCGTCGCTGGCCGCCACGATGGTCACCGTGCTCGGCGCGCACTGGCTGCTGCGCCAGCGCGTGCGCTCCGGAGCGACGCTCCTGGTGGTCGGCCTGGTCGGCGGCTTCGCGATCCGGTACTCCTCCGAGCAGATGGTCGTGCTGCTGCTCACGCTCGCGGCCGGCCTGCTGCTCCGGCGCGTCCCGTCGGCGCGCACCGGCGGCGCGAAGTGGCTGCTCGGCCTGGGCGCGGTCGGCACCGCCCTGTCGATGACGCTGACCACGGCGCTGTCCTGGCCGGGGATACCGCAATCGATGCAGGACACCTTCACCAAGCACTTCATCCGGCCCGACGTGCCGAACCCGCTGATCCGGCTGATCTCGCTGAACTTCCACTTCTGGCTGTACTACCCGGTCCTGGAACCGACCGCGCTGCTGATGGTGCTCGGGCTGGCCGTGGTCGGGGCGACGCTGTGGCGGCGCGACGCGGTGTACGCCGCGCCGCTGATCGCGGTCGCGCTCTCCGGCCTGGCCACGGTGGCCGCGCATCCGGTCTCCTCGCAGGCCGACCGGCTGATGGTCGCGGTCTGGGTCTTGATCGCCGCCGGGGTGCCGCTCTTGGTGTCCGAGTGGGGAAGGCGTAGGGTTCCGGCAGCCGCGGCGTCCGGCGCGATCAGCGCGATCGTGCCGGGACAGGGCGGCCCGAGGCAGTCCGCGCAGGAGTCGTACGCGTCCGAGTCCGCGTGAGGCACACCGTCAGAGGAACGACAGTCAGAGGGACCCCAGCCAGATGAATGTGCTGATGCTCGTCATGTCGGACGTGGCGCATGACTCGCGTGTGATGCGCGAGGCGGTGGCGCTGGCCGAGCACGGGCACGCGATCCACATTGTCGGTAAGGACGTACCGGTCGATTGGACGCCGCCACGCGGTATCACGGTCGAGTCGGTCTCAGGCGGCACCGGCTTCAAACCACAGGCCGCGACATCGCAAGCCGCGACATCGCAGGGCACAGCAGTACAAGGCACAGCAGTACAGAGCACAGCGTCCCAAGGCGCACCGTCGCCTGCTGCGCCCAAGGCGGCCGCCTCGCCGTCCACATCGACCGCCGCACGCCGTGCCGTGCGCTGGCTGCTGCTCCCGCAGCACCGGCAGCGCGTATGGCGCACCTGGTGCACGCGCGCGGGCGCCGCGGTCGAGGGACGCAAGTTCGACGTCGTACACGCGCACGACTTCAACGTGCTGCGCCTGGCCGCGCAGCTGGCCGACCAGTCCGGCGCGCGCCTGGTGTACGACTCGCACGAGTTCTGGTCCGGACGCGAGCGGCACGGCCGCCCGACCCCGATCGAACGCGCGCGCGAGCGGCGTGCCGAGCAGAAGCTGCTGCGCCGCGCCGACGCGGTGCTGACCGTCAGCGCCGGCATCGCCGAACGGCTCGGCGGCTGGCGCGGCGGCGAGGTCAGGCTCGTGCGCAACACCTTCCCGGCCACGCCCGAGAGCGAAGCCTCGAAGGTGCCGCTCAAGGAGCGGCCGGCCGGGATCGTGTACGCCGGACGGATCGGCGCCGCCCGCGACCTGGAGACGCTGCTGCCCGCCGCGGCCGCCGCGCACCTGGACGCGGTGCTGATGGGACCGGCCGACCGCGAGTACCTGCAGCGCATCCAGCCCGCCATCGACTCCGGCGCGGTGCGGCTCGAACCCGCGCGCCCGGTCGACGAGGTCGACGACGTGCTGCGCGAGGTCGGCATCTCGATGGTGACCCTGACAGACACCTGCGACAACCATCGGATGGCCCTGCCGAACAAGCTCTTCCACGCGGTGCGCGCGGGCGTCCCGGTCGTCGCGGCCGACCTGCCCGAGCTGCGCCGCACGGTGACCGCGTACGGGCTCGGCGCGCTGTACCGGCCCGGCGACGTCGCCTCGATGCGCGCGGCGCTGGAACAGGTCGCCGGGCAGTACCCGCAGCTGTGCGCACAGGTGGCGAACGCGCGCGGCGACCTGTCGTGGGAGCGTGACGCGGAGGTGCTGGTCGGCGTGTACGCGGACCTCGCCGGCCGCGACGTGGCCTCGGCGGCCGCGCGGTGACGGACGAGGCGGCATCGAGCAGTAGGTCAGTGCCCAGCGGGTCAGCGCCCAGCGCGGCGGCGGCCATTGAGGCGGCGGCCGGGAGCACGACCGCGGACAGCGCGCCGCGGGTGGTGATGCTGGTCGCGAACGGCGTGGTCGGCGACTCGCGCGTGCAGAAGATCGCCTGGTCGATGGCGGACGCGGGCTGGCGGGTCACGCTGATCGGCCGCGCCTCCGGGACCGAGGCCGAGAGCTTCAGGATCAAGGACGCGGACGTCGTCCTGGTCCCGGTGCCCAAGGTCGTCTCAGGGTACGAAAAGACCAGGCTGCGCGGCGGCGCGGCCGCGCGCCGCGCCGAGTACCGGCGCGCCCGCGCCGCGCTGGCCGCCCGCGACGCCGG
>JBOHCW010000651.1:0-5875 GCA_050725375.1 Actinocrinis sp.
CCGTCCGACGTCGTATACGTCGCCTGCGTGTACGGCGCGCTGCACTGCGTACCGCACGCGGTCGGCAGCGAGAAGCTGTACACGCGGCCCGCGTTGACCGGCTGGTCGGACGAGTCGGTCACCTTGATCTGGAACTGCGAGCCGCCGGACGCGGTCGGCGCGATGATGTACGCCTGACCCATGTCGCTGTCCATCGTCGCGGACTGCCACGTACCGTTCGCCAGGTACTGCACGCCGTGGACGCCGTTGGGCAGGTGCGAGACCGAGATGGCCGGCCACCAGGTCTGCGCGCCCTGCAGGAAGCCGATGTTGATGTCGCCCGAGTAGTTCGGCGCGGGCTCGAACTGCCAGGTGATCTGCCGGTTGTTCCACTTGTCCAGCAGGTTGCCGACCGGCGCGCCGTTGAGCACGAACTGGTTGATCGAGTCGGTCCTCAGGTCCAGGTGGTACGGGTCGTCGCGGCACCAGGCGTTGCTGTCCGCGCAGCTGTCGGCGACCAGCATGTCCAGCGTGGCGCCGTTGTAGTTGTCCGCGACCCACGAGCCGTTGCGGCAGAACGGCTGGCTCGGCGCGCCGTCGTTGGTGCCGGTGCAGTAGTCGCCGATCGAGACCTTCACCCAGCGGTCGCAGTTCAGTCCGTTGTCGAACATGCCCAGGATGCTCGACTGCGCGGCGGGCACCGGCCGGGTGTGCCCGGCGTAGTCGCCGGGAGTGTTGAACACGTTGAGCGCGACGAAGTTCTGCGTCTCCAGGTTCGCCTGCGGCATGCCGCACCCGCCGTAGGGCTGTCCGAGCCCGTCGAAGTGGGTCGCGTTGCCGGTCACCGGGGTCGGGGTGCCCGACACGGTGAGCGCGTCGGCCGGGGCGGCCACGATGATCGCGGCGGCGGCCAGGGCGAGCGCGCTGAGCACGGCCAGCCCGGTGCGGAGGGTCAGCTGACGTCGGGTTCTGATGCGGTTCGTTCTGGCGCGCACGTTCGCTCCTTCGCTGGAGGATCGCAACGATGGTCGCCGCGTCGCGCAAGGAGTGTCAATGTCCTGTGAAAATTACACGGGTGCGGGCCCCCCATTTCAGCGGGCGGGCGCCCCTCAGCCCTCGTCCGACGCCGCGCGCTCGGCGCGTCGCGCCTCGATGCCGCGCTGCAGCTTGTTCATCCCGCCGATCCAGCGGTCCGGGTCGGCGCCGCGCGCCGCGTAGTAGCCGGCGACTTCGGGGTGCGGAAGGATCATGAATCGATCGCCGCGCAGGCCCTCGATCACGGCGGCGGCGACCTGCTCCGGCTCGATCGCGCCGGGCGTCAGGAGCGCGCCGCCGACCTCGCCGCTCTCGGAGAGCATCCGGGTCCTGACACCCTGCGGGCACACCGCGTGCACGCGCACGCCGCGATGCCGGTACGTCGCCGACAGCCACTCCGCGAAGGCCAGCGCCGCGTGCTTCGACACCGCGTACGGCGCGGATCCGAGCATGGTCAGCAGGCCGGCGGCGGAGACCGTCGCGACGAAGCATCCTGATCCGCGCTCCAGCCAGCCGGGCACCAGTTCGCGAGCGGCGCGTACGTGCGACATCACGTTCACGTCCCACGCCTGCGCCCACAGCTCGTCGGCGGCCTGCTCGCTGCCGGCCGGACCGATGCCCGCGTTGGCGCAGTACACGTCGATGTCGCCGAGCAGCCCGCGCGCCGAGCCGATCAGCTGCGCCGCGCCGGCGGCGGTCGCCGCGTCGCCGAGTACCGCGTAGCCCTTGATCTCCTCGGCGAGCGCGTGCACGCCGTCCGCGACGATGTCGTTGACGACCACGCGTGCGCCCTCGGCCGCGAACGCGCGCGCGAGGGCCGCGCCGATCCCGCGCGCCGCACCCGTGACGACCACGCCCGCGCCGGTGAGGCGTACCGGCGGCAGGCCGTGCGACGAGGCAGTCGATTCAGTGTTCTCGCTCACGCGCCACCGCAATCCATGTAGTCAGAGGCCCGATGTCCAGGTCTCGGTCGCCTGGGCTCGGTTGTCTGAAGTTCAGCTGCCCGAGTCTCAGTCGCCCAGTCTCAGTCGCCCAGTTTCAGCTGCCCAGTCTCAGAAGGCTCCGTTGAGCGTGATGCCGCCGTCCAGCACGAGCGTCTGGCCGGTGATCCAGCCGGCCTTGTCGGACAGCAGGAACGCGACCGCGCCCGCGACGTCCTCGGGCACGCCCAGTCGCTTGAGGGCATACCCAGCCGCGACCTCTTCCTCGCGTCCCTCGTACAGCGCGGTCGCGAACTTGGTCTTGACCACGGCCGGAGCCACCGCGTTGACCCGGATCCCCGGGCCCAGCTCCAGCGCCAGCTCGGTGGTCAGCCGCAGCACCGCGGCCTTGCTCACGCCGTACATGCCGATGCCGGGAGACGGGTGCAGGCCCGCGATCGAGGAGACGTTCACCACCGCGCCGCCGTGCTCGCCCATCCAGGCATCCCGGGCCAGCTTGGTCCACGCGATCGGTGCCAGCACGTTCACGCTGAAGATCTTCGCGGCGGCGGACGGCTCGACGTCCAGCAGCGAGCCGAAGACAGGGTTGATGCCGGTGTTGTTGACCAGCAGGTCCAGCCGGCCGAACGCCGCCATCGTGCGGGCGACCGCCTCCTCGCGGTGCGCGGGGTCGTCGGCCTTGCCCGGCACCGCGATAGCGTGCCGCGGGCCGCCGAGCCGCTCGACCGCTTCGGCCAGAGCGTCCGCGCCGCGAGCGGTGACGCACACGCGCGCGCCTTGGGCGACCAGTTCCTGCGCGATGGCCAGGCCGATGCCCCGGCTGGCTCCGGTGACCACGGCCACCTGGTTGTCGAACGTGGCCACCGGCGGCCGTCCCTTCGCTGCACGTCATTGTGGTCGCGCCTGATCAGCCGCGACTAAGCGTTCGCTTAGCATTTCCCGTGGCTCACCCAGTGTCAAGGCTCGGGCGTCCTCGTCGACCGCCCGGCCACGGCCGGTTCGGCTGCCGGTCGACGGGGCGTCGTGCCTGGTTCCCGTGTGCGCCCTAGGGAAGTTAAGCGAGCGCTTAGCCGTTACCGTAGAGGAGTTCGCGACCCCGGCCGTGAGGATGTTCGATGACCACCGCCCCGACCCCTGACGGCGCCCAGCCCCGCGGCCTGCTGGTCGACTACGGCGGCGTGCTGACCACCAACATCTTCGAGTCCTTCCACGCGTTCGAGCGCGCCGAGGGCCTGGAGAAGTGGACGGTCGGCCGGCTGCTGCGCGACGACCCGCGCGCCCGGCCGCTGCTGACCGAGCTGGAGATCGGCGCGGTGACCGACGCCGAGTTCGAGACCGGGATGGCGGCGCTGCTCGGCGTCGAACCGAAGGGCCTGATCAAGAGGCTGCTCGGCCCGGCGCGCCTAGAGCACGCGGTGGTTGACGCGGTGCGCGCGATCCACGCGTCCGGCGTGCCGACCGCGCTGGTGTCGAACTCCTGGGGCATCGACATGTACCAGCGCGAGCTGCTCGATGACCTGTTCGACGAGATCGTCATCTCCGGCGAGGTGCGGATGCGCAAGCCGAACCCGGAGATCTACCGGATCGCGGCGCGCAGGCTCGGGCTCGAACCGAGCCGGTGCGTGTTCGTCGACGACCTGCCGGCCAACCTCGAACCGGCCCGCGAGCTGGGCATGACGGTCGTGCACCACACCGATCCGGCGGACACCGCCGCCGAGCTGGCGCGCCTGTTCGGGCTGCCGAGCCTGCCCGAACAGCGAGTTGACGGCGCGTCAGGCGCAGCGAGCGTCCAGGCGTAGGGTGCGCGCAGCGCTCTTACCTGCCTGGCCGGCGATAACCGGCCATCCGTAGCGCGAGGTCGCCGTACAACTCGCCGAGTTGTTCCGGTGCGCGTGCGCCTGTGGCGCGGAACCAGCGGGCGACGTCGATGGTCAGCGAGAGCAGTGCGAGGGTTGTGCCGCGCACGTCCGGAACGTCGAACACGCCGCTGCTCACGCCGTCGGCCAGCGCCTGGCGCACGAGCGAGTCGATTTCGCGGCGCAGTGTGGCGATCTCGGCGCGGTGCCGCTCGGTCAGCGCGCTCATCTCGTAATTGATCACGCGCGCGGTCGTGTGGTACCGCGCGTGCCACGCGGTGATCGCCGAGATGATCGCGCACAGCCGGTCCGCCGGGTCGTCCAGATGCGCCGCGGCGGTGCGCACAACGCGTACCGTGCCGCGGTGCCCGATAAGGCTGATCTGGTACAGCAGCTCCTCCTTGGAGGAGAAGTGCACGTATACGCCGGCCGGGCTCAGACCCGCGCGCGCCGCGATGTCACGCGTTGCCGTCGCGTGGTAGCCGCGTGCGGCGAACGCCTCGACCGCTCCGATCAGCAACCGGCGTGCGGCCGGCGCGAAGGGCTCGTCGAGCCAGGCCTCTGCCAGGTCGCGCGCCTCGGCCTCGTCGAGACCGCCGCCGGCAGCCGAGGCCGCGCCGTCAGGCTCGCTGTCCGCGCCGGAGTCGGGTTCGGAGCCTGAGCCAGAGCCTGAGCCGGCATCATGCGGCGTGCTCACCACACGGCCCCCTCTCGCGCCTGAACCGAAGCCGCCCGTCTTGTTGCGGCCCGGACCATTGTAAGCGGATGCTTAGTCGCGCATGCTGCTTTCGAGACGTCTGTCGTGAAGTCCGACAGTAGAGCCCGGCGGCGGAAGCCGGTAGTAGAACCCGAAGAGACACCCCACGGAGGGACGTGCGCTGTGAAGGCATGGCAGGTGACCCGCAACGCGGCACCGCGCGAGGCGCTTGAACTCGCCGAGGTCGACCGGCCGCGGCCGGGACCGGGGCAGCTGCTGGTGCGGGTGTCGGCCGGCGCGCTGAACTTCCCCGACGTGCTGCTGTGCCTCGGCCAGTACCAGATCCGGCCGCCGCTGCCGTTCACCCCCGGCCTGGAGCTGTGCGGCCGGGTCGAAGGGCTCGGCGAGGGCGTCGAGGGCTGGAACGCCGGCGAGCGCGTCATCGGCAACCCGATCCTGCCCGGCGGATCGTTCGCCGAGTACGTACTCATGGACGCCACCGACACGTTCCGCGCCCCGGCGAGTCTGGGCGACGAGGCCGCGGCCTCGCTGCACATCGCGTATCAGACCGCATACGTCGGCCTGCATCGCAGGGCACACATCCAACCCGGCGAGACGCTGCTCGTGCACGCCGGCGCCGGGGGAGTGGGCAGCGCCGCGGTCCAGGTCGGCAAGGCCGCCGGAGCCCGGGTGATCGCGGTGGTCGGCGGACCGCATAAGGCTGACGCGGCGGCGAAGCTCGGCGCGGACCTCGTGATCGACCGGCGCGCGCAGGACTTCGTCAAGGAGGTCAAGGAGGCCACCGGCGGACGCGGGGCGGACGTGGTCTTCGACCCGGTCGGCGGCGACGCGTATACCGGCTCGACGAAGTGCGTCGCCTTCGAGGGCCGCATCCTCGTGGTCGGATTCGCCGGCGGCTCGGTCCCCGCGCCCGCGCTCAACCACGCGCTGGTGAAGAACTACTCGATCGTCGGCCTGCACTGGGGTCTGTACCGCGAGAAGGACCCGGCCCAGGTCGCCGCCGCCCACGACGCGTTGACCGCGATGGCGGCCACGGGCGCCGTGGCGCCGCTGATCGGCGGCAGACTCACGATGGACGAGGTGCCGGAGGGCCTGACCCGCCTGGCCGCCGGCGACACGGTGGGCCGGCTGGTGCTCGTGCTGTGACGCGCCGCGAACTCCTCCACGCGGGTGCCCCGTTGACCGCCAGGTATCTTGATGTCAAGATAAATGAGTCCGGACCGTACCCGCCAACCGCAGGAGTCCGCGTGCCCACGTCCACGTCCGAGCCCGAGCCCGAGCCCGAAGCAGAGTTCACGTTCGCCGGGATCCACCACGTGCAGTTGTCCATCCCGGCCGGCGGCGAG
>JBOHCW010000652.1:0-9087 GCA_050725375.1 Actinocrinis sp.
GGACATAACAGGGTGCTGATTGGGCTTGCGGCCGGGCGGGCCCGCACGCGCCTCGTGCGCTCGGGGCGTCGTGGCGGCGGCCGGTATTGACGGGCTGAGCAGGACTGCACGTACGCGCGCGATCACCAAGCTCGCACGGTTTCGGCTCTTCGGCTTATCAGCCCCCGTCGTATCAGCCCTCGTCGTTGAGGCGCTCGTGCCAGTCGTCTCCGTCGAAGTCGGTGTCCCACGGGTCGCCGAGACGGCCTTGCGCGCCACCGTCGCCGTCGCCGTCATCGGTCGCCAGTGACTCAAGGTACTGGTTTACCGATGCGACCGCCACGGCGCCTTGGCCGATCGCCGAGGCGATCCGCTTCACCGATCCGGCGCGGACGTCGCCCGCGGCGAAGACGCCGGGAATCGACGTCTCCGCGAGCAGCGGCGGGCGGTCCAGGAGCCAGGAGGCCGGCTGGAGCTCCGGGCGTCTTGCGATCTCCACGCCGGTGAGGACGAAGCCGAGCTCGTCCTGCGCCACGATGTCGCGGACCCACTCCGAGAACGGGACCATGCCGATCAGGACGTACAGTCCGCCGGCCGGCAGCACTTCGGTCATGCCGGTGGCCGTGTCCAGGACGACCACCTTCTCCAGCCGTCCGTATCCGCGTACCTCGCCGATCTCAGCGCCGCAGTGCACTGTGATGCGCGGATGCCCCTCCAGCGACTTCGCGTGATTGCCGTTCATCGCCGCGTCGGCGAGGCTCGGCTCGCGGACCACCAGCGTGACCGAGCGGGCGTGCTCGGCGAAGCGCAGGGCCGCTACGGCGGCGGTGTCGCCGTCGCCCGCGACCACGATGTCCTCGCCCTGCGCCGCCCTGGCCTCGGCCGCGGACGCGCCGTAGTAGACCCCTGCGTTGACCAGGCCGTCGACGCCGGGCACGTCCAGTGTGCGCCAGGTCATGCCGGTCGCGATGAGCACCGCGCGGCCGACGACAGTCTTTCCGCTGTCCAGGACCACTCGGTGCGCGCCCTTGAGCGGCAGCAGTGTCGTGGCGACCTTCGCGCTGCACCATTCGACGCCGAGGCGCTTGGCCTGCGCGAGCGCGCGGTGTGCGAAGTCGGCGCCGCTCAGGCCCGCCGGGAAGCCCAGGTGGTTGTCGACGCGCGCGGTGGTGCCGGCCTGGCCGCCGGGGCAGTCGTCCTCGACTACGACCACTGACAAACCCTCGCTCGCGCCGTACACGGCCGCCGCCAGGCCCGCCGGTCCGCCGCCGACCACGACCAGGTCGTAGCGGTCGCGGGTGGCCTCCTGCGTGAGCCCCAGCGCCGAGGCCAGTTCGGCGACGGACGGGTCGTACAGGGCGCGTCCGTCATCGAAGAGCACTGTCGTGGGCGCCGGGTTCGGCAGGTTCAGGTCGCGGGCCAGCGCGTGCGCCTCCGGATCGTCGGACAGGTCGAACCAGGTGAACGGGACCAGGCTGCGGGCCAGGTAGTCCTTGACCAGGTACGAGTGCGCCGCGTACCGGTGCCCGAGCACGGTGACGCCGACCTGCGCGGACGAGTGCTGCGCGAACCAGTCCGTGAGCAGGTCGTCCACGATCGGCGTCAGCCGCTCGGCCAGCGGTTCGACCGGCAGCACCAGGTACCGGTCGACCTGGGCCTGGTTGATCGCCTGCAGCGCCGCGTCGGCCTGGTCCATCGTGGTCAGCAGCACACGGCGGGTCGCGGGCGAGGCGACGCCGAGGTGCCCGAACAGTTCGACGCCGGACCCGTCCGGCAGCCGGTGCGCGCAGATCGCGATCGGGACGGCCGAGCCGGAGACGGTCAGGTGGGTCAGCACGTCGGCCGCCTCACGCACACCGCCCGCGCCGATCACCCGGACACCGCCGCCGAGGTGCGACCGCAGTTCCTCGACCAGTTCGTCACGCTGCACCGGGTCCGAGCTGACCAACAGCACCGTGGGAACCGCCGGCATCGTCGGGGTGCGCAAGCTCTCGGCCATGGCCGCCGACCTCCCTTTCATCCAACCGGTGGACCTGGCCCGAAACTAACTCCGCAGCCGTCCCGGCGCGCTCTGGGTTCCCGCCAACGGGCGAACGGCGCGCCGCGGGGCGGCTACTTCCACCGGGCGCGCGAACCCGCCACGCGGCGATGTGCGAACCGCGCGCGGATGGGCACCATCCCTGTGGAGCCATCGACGAAAGGGCACGGATGAGTGTCATGGGCGCGCAGATCGAGGCCCTGTCCGACGGTGCGGCGACCGGTCTGATCATCGCCATCGGGGCCGGGGGGTCCTTCGTGGTGGTGCTCGCGCTGACCGTGCTCGCCATCCGCCGCTCGGAGCGCGAAGCCGCCCGCGACCACCACCTGGCCGCGGTCGGCGGAGCGGGCAAGAACGGACGCGGCGGACGCGGGAAGAACACCGCGGGCGGCCCGGAGGATGGTCAGGACGCTTATCCGCCGCAGCCGTACTCGGCCGACCGGCCGCGAAGTCATCGTCCTTACTCGCAGTCGTACAAGATCCCACGGCAGGACGCCGGCCCGCACCACACGAACGGCTCACCGCCGCCCGGGTCCTCTGGCGTGCCGAGCACTCCGTGGCCGCCGACGGACGGCGAGGACTGACCGGGCGCGACCGCACACGTGCCGTTCGCGCGAAACGGCGGCGGCGGCGCGCGCGGTTGCCCTCGCGAGAACCGGCGGCGTGAGAGCATCGGCACCGATGGAGTGTCCGATGGAGGCGCACACGTGGCATCAGTTACCAAACCGGAAGTGACTCGCATCCGCCCGCCGGAGCTGGTCGAGTTGGTCCGGCAGGGCCGGATCAGGGTGCCACGGTTCCAGCGTCCGTTCCGCTGGGAACCGACGGACGTCGAACAACTGTTCGATAGTATTCTGCGCGGGTACCCGATCGGGAATCTGCTGATGTGGGAACGCCAGGCGGCCGCGGAACCGATCACGATCGGACACTTGCGGATCAAGGCGCCGGACGAGGACCGGGCGTGGCTCGTCGTCGACGGTCAGCAACGGCTGACCGGACTGGTCGGCGCGCTCACGGCGCAATCGGACACTGTGGATCCGCGCTTCCGGATCTACTACGACCTCGGCAGCGGCGAATTCACCTCGCTTCCCCGATCCAGGCGACCGGCCGAGGACCAGCTTCCGGTGTCGGTCGCCGTGGACAACCGCGAACTGCTCCGATGGCAGCGCGACCGTCCATGGCTCGACGAGGCGCAGTTCGAGCAGTGCGACGCGCTGTCCGCGGCCGTCAGGCAATACGAGATCCCGGTGTACATCGTGCGCGGTGACGACGAGGAAGCCCTCAAGAACATCTTTGACCGCATGAACACCTTCGGGAAGCGGATGACAAAGGTAGAGGTCTTCAACGCGCTGCACACGGTGAGCACGAACCGCAGTCCGTCCAACCTCGCGTCGTTGAGCGCGGCAAGCGTGGCCGCCGGTTTCGGCGCGATCGCCCAGCCGTTGCTGATGCAGTGCGTCATGGCGTCGCGTGAAGGCAGGACCGATCGCGAATTCAGACAGGAGTTCCTCGATGAGAACGATCGGCACCGGACGTTTTCACAGGCCGAGCAGGCGCTCGGCCTGACCATCGCGTTCCTGAAGGAGCACGTCGGAGTCCCGCACATCCGACTTCTCCCCTATTCGCTGTTCCTTCCGGTACTCGTGCGCTTCATCACCCTGTTCGGCTTGCCCGAAGGACGCGCCGCCGAGTTGCTGCGCCGGTGGGTCTGGCGCGGCTCGACCGTTCAAATCGCGCCTCAGGGGAACACCGTCGCCCTACGCAATTTCGCCGCGGCCGTAACAGACGATCCGGTCGATAGCGCCGCCAGGCTTCTCGACCTGTTGCCTCACCGTCGAGACGAGCGGCCCTGGATGCCAGACCTGGGACAGACCAGCCTCAACCGGGCGCAGGCGAAGTTGAACGTTCTGGCCATGCTCGATCTCGAACCAGTGCTGCTAGAGCCGTGGTTGGACGCGGAACACCAGGAGATCGCGGCGGCGGGGGCGCGGGTCAGGTCGGTCACCGTCCTCGGGTCGCTGCTCGACGAACACGTCCCGGTGCTGCAGCCGATCATCAGTGGAGAGGCGCTCAAGCGGGCAGGTCTTGGTGACACGCTGGCAAACCGCCTCGTGCATGCTCCGTTCGCTCAAGGCCAAGCCCGACAAGCGCTCTTGGGTGGCGACTGGTCCCCCGACGCGCTGCGCACTCAGGTGCTTGATCGAGGCCTGATCGAAAAGATTCGCAGCGGTACGATCGCGGACTTCCTCGATGCGAGGGCGTTTGAGTTGACAACAGCGTTGAGCGAGCACGTACAACGGCGCGCGCTATGGGGTTTCGATCATGCTCGCGGCCTCGTCGATCTCATCGACCCCGACGAGTGCGAACCAGCGCTCGAACCCGACCCGTCGCCGGCGCCCGATCGGCACTGAAGACCACCTGCACGCAATCGGCAATCCGCACGCTCGCCGAGGTACGACTGGAGAAATACATGCCCTACGACCCGCATCGAGCCGAGGCCTCGATCCTCCTGGCGGACAGGCATGTGGGCACGATGTACTACCACGGACGGGAAACCCGTTTCGAGTACACGGACCTGGACCCCCGGCATCCGATCCTCGGCCAGTCGTTCGAGACCGATCCGACCAGGCGCCGGCGCGCCCGCAACGGCCTGCCGACCTGGTTCGCCAATCTGCTTCCCGAACCCGGCAGCGGGTTGCGCCTCCTCCTGGAGGCCGATATGGGCGAGCAGCGGGTCCACGACTTCCGGCTGTTGGTACACATCGGCGCCGACCTGCCCGGGGCGGTACGGGTCGTTCCGGGCGAGGGCTGCGAACTGGTCCCGGCGGACGACGACGAACCGCGCCGGGCACAGACTTCGGCCACCGGTGGCCTGCGGTTCTCGCTCGCCGGAGTCCAGCGCAAGCTGTCCATGGTCCGCCAGGGGAGATCGCTGACTCTGCGGGCGCACGGACAGGACGGGCACGTGCTCGTGAAGTTCCAGGACGGAGAGCTCGACCAAGTTCCGCAGAACGAGTTCGCCATGATGCAGTGGGCGGCCGCTTCAGGGCTCTCGTGCGCGTCGACCGAGCTGAAATCCCGCTCCGATCTGGAGGGATTGCCGGAGGGGTTGTGGGCGTCGAGCGAAACCGTGCTCGCCGTCGACAGATTCGACCGCGGAGCAGACGGTACGCGGGTCCACCAGGAGGACTTCGCACAGGTCTGGAATGTAATGCCTGGCCAGAAATACCTCGAAGGCGACCCATATCTGTCGGTCCGTGACGATGGCAACGTGCGGATGGGTCGACTCATCTCGCAGCTCTGCCCGCCCGAAGATGTCATCGAATTCATCCGCCGACTGACGTCGAGCGTGTTGATGGGAAATGCCGATATGCACCTGAAGAACTGGTCGCTCGTGTATCCCGGCGATCGCCGTGTTCGCCTGTCGCCGGCCTATGACCTGCTGTGCGTGACGGTGTACCAGAGGTTTAACGACCGACTCGCCTTCCCGATCGGCGGACAGTGGGACGCGGAGCGGATCGGGATCGAGGCTTTCCGCCGGTTCGGCGACCAGATTGAGGCCGATCCGGACCTGATCGCCGACGCTGCGTCCGAAACGGCGCATCGGATGGCCGAGAGTTGGCCGACGGTGAAGAGCACACACCCGGTCCCGGATTTTCTCGCCCGACACGTCGACGAGCGGCTGGCGAAGCATCCGCTCCTGATCGGCTGACCCGGATTCCGCCCGCCCTCTCAGGCCTCTGCCAGGGCGTCCAGGGTTTCGGCGGTGTGCGGGACGAGCAGCACGTCGTCGACGCCGACGGCGCGGTATTCGGCGAGGGCTCTGCGGACCGTGTCCACCGAGCCGACCGCGGCGACCGAGTCCAGCAGCTCCGGAGGGGCGGCGGCGACGACCGAGCGGACGTGGGCGCCGGAGTGCGCCAGGCGGACGACCTCGCCGAAGCCGGCCTCGGTGAACATGCCGCCGAAGCCGGCCGCGCGCACGTAAGGCATCAGGGCACGCAGGAGGTCGCGGCGCGTCTCCTCGTCCGGGTCGACCGCGGTCGGCACCCACACCGCCAGGCGCGGCGCCGGACGGCCGGCGCGCTCGGCCGCGAGCTGGATGCGGCCGCGCAGGCGGGCCAGATGCTCGACCGTGCCGATCGGCAGGACGAGGCGGTCCGCGCGTGCCACGGCGACCTCGGTCAGCTCCGCGCCGAACGCGAGCACGCTCAGCTGCGCGTTGGATGGCGGCAACGCGCAGACGAAGCCGCGCGTGCGTACCAGCGCGCCGGAGAAGTCGACCGGTACTCCCGCGAGCAGTCCGCTGTCACTGCGCGGACCGCGCAGTACAGACGCCGACTCCGCGACGACCGTCGCTGGGACGCCGCGCGCGCGTCCGTGCCAATCCTCGACCACGGCTGACGTCGACGCGGCGAGCACTATGCCGACGGAGCGGCCCGTTAAGGCGGCCACCGAGGCTGCGCCACGTGCGACCGTCACCGGGTCGCGTACGGCCGCCGGAAGCGGCCCAAGGCACAGCGACGCGTTACCCGGCCCCAGCGCCGCGCCGAGCGCGAACGCGTCGTGACCGGTCGCCTCGCCGAGCATCACCTCGCGGTATCCGAGCCGGTCGGCCTGCCGGGCGATGCGTACCGACTCGCCGGGATCGCCGTCCGCTCGGGCGCCGACCAGCACGCCGAGCTGCGCCGGCCCGGGCGGCGGCGCTTCCGGCCCTCGGTCGATCGGGCGCACCGGACGGGCGCGGCGCACCGGCAGCGGGGAGACCACCGGGCCGCCCGCCCCCGCGCCGCGCCGCGCCGGATTGGGCCGGGCGCCGCCCACCGATCCGCCGTCCTCCCGAACCAACGTCGAAGACCCCAAAAATCGCAGCATGTACACGTGTGATCCCGCTGCCGAAACCGTAGCGGCTCCACCTACAGCGGCGGAAGGTCACCGGGCCTGTCGGTCGGCGGGTGCCGAGTCGGATAAGTTGGGGGCGGCGGCGCGGACCGGGATCGCGCACCCACGGCGACGACGCGGACACGAGGAGTCCTCCCAGTGCGTATCACCTCGATCGGCCACGCCGGCCTGCTGCTGGACACGGCGGCCGGCCGGATCGTCTGCGACCCCTGGTTCACTCCGGCGTACTTCGGCTCCTGGGTCCCGTTCCCGGACAACACCGGCGTCGACCATGAGGCGCTCGGCCGCGCCGAGTACCTGTACGTCTCGCACCTGCACCGCGACCACTTCGACCCGGACTGGCTGCGCCGGTACATGTCGAAGGACGCCACCGTGCTGCTGCCGGACTTCCCGGTGCCGGACCTGCGCGAGGCGCTGGAGGAGCTGGGCTTCGCGAAGTTCGTGCAGACCCGCAACGACCAGGTGGTCGAGCTGGACGGTCTGCGGGTGCTGATCAACGCGCTGACCTCGCCGACCGACGGCCCGCTCGGGGACTCGGGCCTGGCCGTGGACGACGGCGGCGTGCGCGTCTACAACCAGAACGACTCGCGGCCGGTCGAGGCCGGGCCGATCGAGGAGTTCGGCCCGCTGCACGCGCACTTCCTGCAGTACAGCGGCGCGATCTGGTACCCGATGGTCTACGACTTCCCGGAGCGGATGAAGGAGACGGTCGGCAAGCGCAAGCGGCGCAACGGGATGGCGCGCGCGCTGAAGTTCATCGAGCAGTACCACGCCGAGCACGTGTTCCCGTTCGCCGGGCCGCCCTGCTTCCTGGACGACGACCTGTTCCACCTCAACGACGTGGACCGGGACGAGGCGAACGTGTTCCCGGACCAGTTCGTCTTCCTGGACTACCTCGCCGAGCAGGGCCGGGACAACGCGCACCTGCTGCTGACCGGCACCACGGTCGAGCTGACGGCGGACGGCGCGTGCACGGTCGAGCAGATCCCGCAGACCGAGGTCGCGCGCATCCGGGACGACCGGCGGGCGTATCTGCTCTCGTACAAGGAGAAGGTGCAGCCGACGATCGACGCGATCCTCGGCGCGCTGCCGAAGGACCGCTCGGACCTGGTCGCGCAGCTCAAGGACTGGGTCGAGCCGCTGATCGCGACCGCCGACTACACGTGCTCCGGCCTGAACGGCCGGGTGCTGCTGGAGGTCGTCGCGACCGACGGCGGCGCGGACGAGGCGATCGTGTTCGACTTCCTGGACCGGCGGATCGACGCGTACGCCGGCGAGGAGTGCCGGTACACGTTCCGGGTGGACCGGCCGCTGATCGAACAGCTGGTGCGGCACCGCGAGCAGGACTGGGTCAACGAGCTGTTCCTGTCCTGCCGGTTCGAAGCGTCCCGTAAGGGTCCTTACAACGAGTACATCTACACGTTCTTCAAGTCGCTGTCCGTGGAGCGGATGACCTACGTCGAGGGCTACTACGCCGAGTCCTCGGGCGTGGAGGACTACGCGCGGGTGGACGGCTACGTGGTGCAGCGGCACTGCCCGCACCTGAAGGCGGACCTGGTGCGGTTCGGCACGGCCGCCGACGGCGTGCTGACCTGTCAGCTGCACGGCTGGGAGTTCGAACTCGCCACCGGCCGCTGCCTGACCAGCGATGATCGCAAGCTGCTGAGCCGGCCGTGCCGGCAGTCCGGATCCGAGGACGCCTCGGGCGCCGCGGAGGCCGCGCAGGACGCCGCGTACCCGGAGATCACCGCTGTAACAGCACACTGATGCCAAGGGTCGGGCAGAGGCGCATCCGGCGCCGCGCCGCCATCCGGCGCGCGCCGGTCGAACGTCAGTGGGACGAGGGTTCACGCTTAGCCCGCAACGCCTGTTCGACACCCTGTAGGCCCTGATCGCACTGATGCACCGAGGCTGATCGAACGTTCCTGATTTTCCGTCAGTTTTCCTCGCACTCCGGTCATGCGCTGTGTCATCCTGCTAAAAAGCCTGTGCGCCCTTGACGGGTACGGCGCACATCAGGGGGCTTTCAGCACATTGACACAGGGGATTCGACTGGGGAGGCGCGCGTGGCGGTGGCCGAGGCGTCGGGCAGCACCGGCAACGCCGGCGAGACAACGACGGCGGGGGCGGCGCCGCAGGGTTCGCAGGCCGGCCTGACGGCGCTTCGC
>JBOHCW010000653.1:0-3450 GCA_050725375.1 Actinocrinis sp.
GTCTCAGGACGCTGGTCCAGCGCGGGCGCGATCCGGGAGCCGTAGTGGTAGACCGCGTCGTAGCCGCCCCACAGGACGCGGTTGTCGGCGGTCAGCCGGTAGTAATGGAACTGATTCGCCGAGTCGCCGATCCCCTGCCGCGCCTTCCAGCCGGTCTCGGCGAGCTGCGCGGCGCTCAGCGGCTCGGTCATGAGCACGTAGTCGTAGACGGGCACGACGTACGGCCGCGCGCGCCGCAGCGGCGACGGGAACGCGTTCGTGGCCAGCGCGACGTGGTCGGCGACGACGCGCGCGCCCCGTCTCGTGCGCAGGACCGGGCCGGTGATGCTCTTGTCCAGCGCGGCGACCGGCGTGTTCTCGTAGATCCGCACCCCGAGCGACAGGCACGCGTCGCGCAGTCCCCAGGCCAGCTTGGCCGGGTTGACCATCGCGCAGCCCTCGCGGTCCCAGGTCGCGGCCAGGTACGTCGGCGAGTTGACCTGCGCGCGGACCGCGCCGGTGTCCAGGAACTCGACCTGTTCGCCGTGCCGCGCCGCCAGGTCCACATAGTCGCGCAGATCAGCGGCCTGCCACTCGGCGGTCGCGACGTTCAGCTCGCCGGTGCGCTCCCAGTCGCAGTCGATGTCGTACTCACCCGTCGCCGCCTCGATCGCGTCCAGGTTCTGCGCGCCGAGGCGGCTCAGGGTGCTGATCTCGTCGGGGAAGCGCTCGGCGCCGTTGGGCAGGCCGTGGGTGAGCGAGGCGGCACAGAACCCGCCGTTGCGCCCGGACGCGGCCCAGCCGATCCGCGACGCCTCCAGCAGGATCACCTCGCGTCCGGGGTCGCGCTCCTTGGCCAGCAGCGCGGTCCACAGGCCGCTGAAGCCGCCGCCGACGACCGCGAGGTCGCAGCGTACGTCGTCGGCCAGGGCAGTCAGCGCGCCGGGGCGGCCGGGGTCGTCCAGCCAGTACGGCCTCGGCGCGGCCCCGGCCAGGGCGCGGCTCACGTCCGCGCCGGTCACCGCCGGCGCGCCCGCATCCGGCCGAGCACCGTGACCACGGCGATCCCGGCCAGCGAGACCAGCAGCATCATCGACCCGATCACATCGATCTGCGTCGGCACCGAACGTTGCACCGCGCCGTAGACGTAGACCGGGAAGGTGATCTCGTTGCCCTTGGTGTACGCGGTGACGATGTAGTCGTCGATGGACAGCGCGAACGAGAGCAGCGCGGCGGCCGCGATGCCCGGCGCCACCAGCGGCAGCGTCACCTTCATGAAGGTCTGGCGCGGCGTGGCGTAAAGGTCCTGCGCGGCGTACTCCAGGGTCGGGTCCATGCCGGCCAGCCGGGACTTGACCGTGACCACCACGTAGCTCAGGCAGAACATGATGTGCGCGATGGCGATGGTCCAGAAGCCCAGCGAGCCGCTGCCGATCGTCGAGTAGAACAGGGTCAGCAGCGTCGCGCCCATGATGATCTCCGGCGCGGCCATCGGCAGGAACAGCAGCACGTTGACGGCCGGGCGCGCGCGGAAACGGTGGCGCGACATCGCGAACGCGGCCATCGTGCCGAGCACGGTCGAGGCGACCATGGCCACGACGCCGATCTCCAGCGACAGCCCCATGTGCTGGCAGATGTCGCCGACCTGGCACGGGTTCCGCCACGCGTCGGTGGAGAACCGGTTCCAGATGTAGTTGTACTTGCCGATCGGCGCGTTGAACGACATCACCAGCATGACGACGTTCGGCGCGAGTAAGAACACGAAGACCAGGAGCGAGACCACGGCGAGGACGTGCGCCCCGGCCCAGGCGATCGGGCCGCGGCGGCGCACGGCCGTCTGGTCGCGGGCGGCGGAGGCGGCCGGGGACGCGGGGGCGATGGCGGCCATCAGAACAGGTCCTCCGTTCCGGCCCTGCGCACATACAGCAAGACGATCAGCAGCGTCACGGCCATCAGCATCACCGAGAGCGCGCTGGCGATCGGGTAGCCGGTGGAGTCCTGCAGGAATTCGTGCTCGATGCTCTGCCCGATCACCACGGTGTTCGGATTGCCGAGCAGCTGGGCGTTGATATAGTCGCCGACCGCCGGGATGAAGGTGAGCAGCGTGCCGCCGACCACGCCGGGCATCGACAGCGGCAGCGTGACGCGGCGCCACGTCGTCCACGGCGAGCCGTAGAGGTCGCGGCCGGCCTCGTGCAGCCGCGGATCGATCTTCTCCAGCGACGTGTACAGCGGCAGCACGGTGAACGGCAGGAAGTTGTAGACCATGCCGCAGACCACCGCCGCCGGGCTGGCCAGTACGTGGTCGCCGACGGTGAAGCCGATCGCGGACGTCAGGCTCGTGATGTGCAGGTCGTTGAGTACGTGCACGACGATGCCGTTGTCGGACAGGATCGTCTTCCAGGCGATGGTGCGGATCAGGAAGCTGGTGAACGACGGCACGATGACCATCGCCATCAGCAGCGTCTTCCACCTGCCGCCCTTGAACGCGATGAAGTACGCGAGCGGATAGCCGAGCAGCAGGCAGAAGACCAGGCACAGGAAGGCGAACAGGAACGAGCGGCCGAACTGCATGTGGTACTGCGACCAGCCGTCCGAGAAGTTCGCCCAGCGCCAGGTCAGCGCGTAGCCCTGGTCCAGGCTGCCCTCCTGCACCGAGGCCGAGACCGAGGTGAAGATCGGCACGACGAAGAAGACGATCAGCCACAGCAGCGTCGGCGCGAGCAGCAGATAAGCCAGCTTGTTGCGCTTGCGGCGGCGCGGCGCCCCGCTGTCGGCGGGCGGACCCGGTGCGGTCGCGACGGGGCCGGCCGCGGCCTGCGCGCTCACCCGACCGCCCCGGCTTCCTCGGACTCCGGATCGAGGTCGGCGCCGGCGTCCAGCTCCTGCGCACCGTCCAGGCCGAAGGTCTGCGCCGGGTCCCAGTGCAGCAGCACCTCGGTGCCCGGCCGGTGGATCTCCTTTCCGGTGTTCTGCTCGAACACCGCCATCTCCTCGCAGCCGGACTGCGGGCCCCACGGCATCCTGACCAGGTACTGCGTGGACACGCCGATGAACGAGGTGTCGCTGACCACGCCCCCGGACACCACGTTGTGCCCGCTCGGGATCGCGACCTCGGACGTGGCCAGCGAGACCTTCTCCGGCCGTACCCCGGCGATGATCCGGCCTGACTCGACCCGGCTGCGCGCGGCCGGCAGGGTGAGCCGCTCGCCCTGCGCGTCGACCACGACCACGTCGCCGTCCCGGCCGGTCACCTCGCCGACGATCAGGTTGGACTGGCCGAGGAAGTTGGCCACGAAGGTGGAGGCCGGGTTCTCGTACAGCTCGGCCGGCGAGCCGAGCTGCTCGATCCGGCCGGCGTTCATCACCGCGATGGTGTCGGCCATGGTCATCGCCTCCTCCTGGTCGTGCGTGACGTGCACGAAGGTGAGGCCGACCTCGGTCTGGATCCGCTTGAGCTCGATCTGCATC
>JBOHCW010000654.1:0-8948 GCA_050725375.1 Actinocrinis sp.
ACCTCCAGCACCTCGGTGCCGAACGTGGCCTGGATCAACCCGGACGGCTCGAAGGCACTGGTCGCCTACAACCAGAGCGGTTCGACCCAGACCGTGCACGTGAACTGGGGCGGCGAGACGTTCGGCTACTCGCTTCCGGCGCAGACCTCCGCGACCTTCACCTGGGCCGGCACGCAGGGCTCGGGCGGGGGCGGCGGTTCGGCCGGCCCCGGCCAGGTCACCGGCTACCAGGGCCTGTGCCTGGACGACCGCTCGGCCAGCACCGCGAACCTGAACCCGGTCCAGGTCTACACCTGCAACGGCACCAGCGCGCAGTCCTGGACGCTGACCTCCACCGGCCAGCTCCAGACCCTCGGCAAGTGCCTGGACGTCAACGCGGCCGGCACCGCCAACGGCACGACGGTCGATCTCTATGACTGCAACGGCACCGCCGCACAAACCTGGCAACACCAGTCCAACGGCGAGTACCTCAACCCCAACTCCGGCAAATGCCTCGACGACACCGGCTTCGGAGGCTCGGGCACGCAGGCACAGATCTGGTCCTGCGGCGGCACGTCCAACCAGCAGTGGAGCCTGCCGTAGTCGCGACATCGCAGTTCTGGGACAAGATCCGCCTGACGAGATCCGTCTGAAGGGAGATCCGTCTGAGAGAAGATCCCGCTGAGGCGCCCCCGGTCTAGCGCGGCGTCCTCAGACATCCGAGAGAGCACGTGTGGCGCCTTCCGATTCGGAGGGCGCCACACGTCTTTGCCGCTCGTGTCCGAACACTGACACCGTCTGCGCTCGTACCCCGGCCACCGCCCGCGACGGTCAGTCGACCTCGGCGACCGCCTGCGCGAACTGGGCCGCGTACAGCCGGGCATAGGCGCCGTCCGCCGCGAGCAGTTCGCTGTGCGAGCCCTGCTCCACGATCTGGCCGGCCTCCATCACCAGGATGAGGTCCGCGTCGCGGATGGTGGAGAGCCGGTGCGCGATCACGAAGCTGGTGCGGCCGTGGCGCAGCGAGTTCATGCCGCGCTGGATCAGCACCTCGGTGCGGGTGTCCACCGAGCTGGTCGCCTCGTCCAGGATGAGGATGGCCGGCTCGGCCAGGAACGCCCGGGCGATCGTGATCAGCTGCTTCTCGCCGGCGCTGACGTTGCCGCCCTCGTCGTCGAGCACGGTCTCGTAGCCGTCCGGCAGGGTGCGCACGAAGCGGTCCACGTGCGTCGCCTTCGCCGCCTCGACGATCCGGTCCATCGAGGCGCCGGTCGCGCCGTACGCGATGTTCTCGGCGATGGTGCCGCCGAACAGCCACGCGTCCTGCAACACCATGCCGGTCTTCGAGCGCAGGTCCTCGCGGGAGACCTCGGCCACGTCGACGCCGTCCAGGGTGATCCGGCCGCCGGTCACCTCGTAGAAGCGCATCAGCAGGTTGACCAGGGTGGTCTTGCCCGCCCCGGTCGGCCCGACGATGGCCACGGTGTGGCCCGGCTCGACGCTGAGCGAGAGGTCCTCGATCAGCGGCTTGTCCGGCTCGTAGCGGAAGGAGACGTTCTGGAACTCGACCCGTCCGCTGATCTGGGCCGGCAGCTTCAGCGCGGTCGGCTCAGGGCTCTGCTCGTCCGCGTCGAGCAGAGCGAAGATCCGCTCGGCCGAGGCCACCCCGGACTGCATCAGGTTCGCCATGCTGGCGACCTGGGTCAGCGGCTGGGTGAACTGGCGCGAGTACTGGATGAACGCCTGCACGTCGCCGATGGTCAGCGCTCCGGAGGCGATCCGCAGCGCGCCGACCACCGCGACCAGCACGTAGTTGATGTTGCCGATGAACATCATGGTCGGCTGGATGAGCCCCGAGACGAACTGCGCGCGGTAGCTGGACTCGAACAGCGCGTCGTTGTGCTCGCGGAACCGCTCCTCGGCCTCGGCCCGGCGGCCGAACACCTTGACCAGCGAGTGGCCGGTGTACATCTCCTCGATGTGCCCGTTGAGCTGCCCGGTGGTGGCCCACTGCTTGACGAACTGCGGCTGGGCGTTCTTGCCCAACCGGGCCGCGACGAACACCGAGATCGGCACGGTGACCAGCGCGATCAGCGCCAGCAGCGGGGAGATCACGAACATCAGGGTCAGCACGCCGACGATGGTCAGCAGCGAGATGATCACCTGGCTGAGCGTCTGCTGCATGCTCTGCGCGATGTTGTCGATGTCGTTGGTGACCCGGCTGAGCACCTCGCCGCGCGGTTGCTTGTCGAAGTAGCTCAGCGGCAGCCGGGCCAGCTTCTCCTCGGACTGCTCGCGCAGCCGGTAGATGGCCCGCTGTACGACGGTGGTGGTCACCCGGCCCTGCAGCCACATCAGCAGCGAGGCGGCGGTGTAGATCAGCGCCACCACGCCGAGCACCTGCCCGAGGTTCGTGAAGTCGATCCCCGCCCCCGGCGTCAGTGGCGTCGAACCGAACAGGTCGGCCACGTTGCCCTTGCCCTCGGCGCGCAGCCTGGCGACGAACTGTGCCTGCGTCACGTTCGCCGGGATCTGCTTGCTGAGGACGCCGGAGAAGATCAGGTCGGTGGCGTGTCCGAGCACCTTCGGCCCGGTCACGCTGAGCCCGACCGAGCCGATCCCGAGCGCCAGGCCGACCAGGATCAGCCCGCGCTCCGGCCGCATCGTGCGCAGCAGGCGCAGACCGGAGCCCTTGAAGTTGAGCGACTTCTCGGTGGACCGCCCGCCCATGAAAGCCATGGGGCCGCGCATGCCGGCCGCCGGGCCCGGACCGCGTTTGGGCACGATCCGCTCGCCGTCGGGCGAAAGATTCTCCCCGTCAGCCGACGCGGCGGCGTCCGGCAGTGCGTCAGCCGGACCGGTCGCGGCCGCGTTCCCCGCGCCGCCAATCGACTTCCCGTGCACGGCTCCGTTCGCCGCGCTCCCGTTGGCACCGCTCCCGTTGAGGCCCTGCTCGTTCGAGCCCCCGCCGCCGGCCGCGGAGTCGTCGCCGCCCGGCGGATTTCCCGTCTGCCGGCTCACGCCGCCGCCTCCTGCTCCGTCAGCTGGGACAGCACGATCTCGCGATAGGTGCCGTCCTGGTCGTCCATCAGTTCCCGGTGCGTGCCCACGCCGACCACCCGGCCCTCGTCGAGCACGATGATGCGGTCCGCGTGCCGGATCGTGTTCACCCGCTGCGCGACGATCACCACGGTCGACTTCGCGGTCTCCTGGGACAACGCTGCCCGCAGCGCGGCGTCCGTCGCGTAGTCGAGCGCCGAGAACGAGTCGTCGAACAGGTAGATGTCCGGGCGCCGCACCAAGGCGCGCGCGATCGCGAGCCGTTGGCGCTGGCCGCCGGACACGTTGGTGCCGCCCTGCGCGATCGGCGCCTCCAGACCCTCCGCCATCGCCTCGACGAAGTCGCGCGCCTGCGCGACCTCCAGGGCGTGCCAGAGTTCGTCGTCGGTCGCGTCCGGCTTTCCGTAGCGCAGGTTCGAGGCGACGGTCCCGCTGAACAGGTAAGGACGCTGCGGCACGAAGCCGACCGCCTCGGACAGCACGGTGGCGTCGAGGTCCTTGACGTCCAGGCCGTCCACGAGCACCTTGCCGCCGGTCGCGTCGAACAGTCGCGGGATCAGGTTGAGCAGCGTCGTCTTGCCGCTGCCGGTTCCGCCGATCACCGCCGTCGTCTCGCCGGGCCGGGCCACCAGGCCGATGCCCTTGAGCACCGGTTCCTCGGCTCCCGGATAGTGGAACTCGACGTCGCGCAGCTCCAGGTACCCGTGCTGGTCGCCGACCGGGACCGGGTCGTCGGACAGCACCACGCTGCTCTCGGTGCTCAGCACCTCCTGGATGCGTTCGGCCGAGACCTCGGCGCGCGGCACCATCATGAACATGAAGGTCGCCATCATCACCGACATGAGGATCTGCATCAGGTAGCTGAGGAACGCGGTCAGCGCGCCGATCTGCATGCCGCCGCTGGCGATCCGGTGGCCGCCGAACCACATGACCGCCACGCTGGAGAGGTTCATCACCAGCATCACGGTCGGGAACATCATCGACATCAGCCGGCCGACGCCGAGCGAGACCTCGCGCAGTTCGCTGTTGGCGTCGTCGAACCGGCCGCGCTCGGCGGTGTCGCGCACGAAGGCGCGCACCACGCGGATGCCGCTGATCTGCTCGCGCAGGATGCGGTTCAGTCCGTCGATCCGGGTCTGCATGGACCGGAACAACGGCCGCATCCGGGAGATGATCAGCGTGACCGCGACGGCCAGGATCGGCACGATGATCAACAGCAGCCCGGACAGCGGGACGTCCTGGTTGAGCGCCAGGATGACGCCGCCGACGCACATGATCGGCGCGGCGACCATCAGGGTGAAGCTGAGCAGCGCCAGCATCTGGACCTGCTGCACGTCGTTGGTGGTGCGGGTGATCAGCGACGGGGCGCCGAACCGGCCCACCTCGCGGGCGGAGAAGTCCTGTACCCGGTTGAAGATCGCGGCGCGCAGATCGCGCCCGACCGCCATCGAGGTGCGGGCGCTGAAGTACACAGCGCCGATCGAACACAGGATCTGGCCGAGCGAGATGCCGAGCATCAGCGCGCCGACCGCCATGATGTAGCCGGTGTCCCCCTTGACCACGCCGTTGTCGATGATGTCGGCGTTGAGGGTGGGCAGGTAGAGGGTGGCGATGGTCGCCGCGAGTTGCAGGGTGACGATCACCGCCAGGGGTCTCGAATAGGGGCGCAGAAACGCCCGCAAAGTCTTGATCAGCACACGAATACTCTCAGGTCGCGGTGGGTCTTGGGCGGCCGTTGTCCGGCCGGGCGCCGGTCAGGCAACCTTCTCGGCGATGATGACTGGTCGGGCTGACGCGGGGCTGACAGCTACTGACGCGCGGTCCTCGGTCGCTGCCGTCTCAACCTCTGCCGTATCGGCCCCTGTTGTCTCTGCCTGTGCCGCCGCGTCTGTCGCCGGGCGTCGCGGTGGCGCAGGGCTGTTCGGGGCAGCAGCCTGAGGCGTGGCGGTCAGCGCGCGCAACTGATTAAGCGCGTCGCGCAGCACGTCCTGGTATGGCGGCGAGGGCTCGGCGGCCAACCAGGTGTGCATCGCCGCACGCATCGCGCCGAACACCGCCGAAGCCACCACGTACGGCAGCAGGTCGGTCGGCTCGGTGCCGGTGCGCTTGGCGATCGCCTCGATCAGCGGCGACGTGCTCTGCGCGGCGGTGCGCAGCATCTCGCCGTGCACGGTCGGATTGCACGCGAAGAGCCGAAGCACCTCCCGGTCCGGTTCCCGGCCCGGTCCGGCGAGCGTCGCGTTGGTCAGCGCGTCGAGCAGCGCCTCCTCGGCCGGCCGCTGCGCCAACGCCTGCGCGATCCGCTCGATCTGGGCGATCCGCGCGGCGCTGATGGCCTGTTCCCGGCTGGAGAAGTAGTTGTTGAACGTGCGCGGCGATACTCCGGCGGCCTCGGCGATGTCCTCGACCCGCAGGTTCTCGAATCCCCGCTCGGCCGCGAGCCGGATCGCGGCGGCGCTCAGCGCCTCGCGCGTGGCCAGTTTCTTGCGTTCGCGCAGGCCCGGTGGCGCACCGCGTGCTCCATCAGAGCCGCCGGCGTCCTCATCGGCTCGCGCGCAGTCTCCGTGCCACCCGGATCGGCCCTGATGTTCGCTGTGGTGCTCCAAACCGTCTCGGGCGGTATGGCCCCCGTTTTCTTCGTTCATGGCTCAAGCGTAGAACAAATTTGCGTACCGCGCAATGTTTCGCGCAACGCAATTTTCGCGACGGCTGCCGGTCCGCCAAGTGCCACGTCAGCGCCCGAGCGCACGTCCTCGCCAAAGCGCGAGAACAGCCGGAATGACCGCTACGAACAGCACGATGAAGAGTAGTGGAAGACGTCTGCGAAGGTGCCGTGCGAGCGCGGGAAACACCCCGCGCGGCGAGGGCGTCGCCGTCGGCGATGCGCTGGCCAGAGCACTGGCGACCGCATTCCCGGACGGCCCGGCGCCCACTGGGCTGGCCACCGGTGCGGAATGCGCCGAAATCGCATGAACGTGCGAAACCGGAATCGGCGGAATCGCGGCTGGTGCCCTACCGTGCAGCCTCGCGAGTGCCGTTCCTGTCCAGCCACCCGGTGGCACCGGACGCGTGCCCCCAAGCGGCGAGCCGGCCGAACTCGTCACTGGTGAACCCGGCGCTACCGGCGCCGTCGGACTCGCGGTCGCGCTCGGGCCGGGCGGCGGCCCACTGGCGCCAGGCCGCGGCGTCACCACACACGCGTATCCGCTGCCGCCGCCACCATCAGCACTCTGGTCACTGAACACCGCAGCCGCCGCGGGCAGGATCGCCGCCCCCGTCGCCACAGGAGCCACGGCCGCGACGCAGACCGCGCCCGCTACGACGATTCTCTTCCCGCGCACGGCGAGCCATCCTCCCCGCCCCGGCGCCGTCACGCGTTCGGACGCGCGAGCCCGCCGCGCATGTCATCCGAACCGCACCCATTCGGTCCAGTGGAACGGCCCGTGCTGACTCGCCCAGCCGCGTCCAGTTGAGTCAGATCATCCGATATGTCAGTCTCTAAGCCTCTGTTCCAGTCGATGCCGCCTGAGCTGGAGGAGGCCGGAGATGCAGGCCGCCAAGCCGCCGCCGGGCAGCCCGATGCTCAGTCGCGAGCAGGCCCGCGGCCTGGTCGACGGGTTGTTGGCGGGCGGAGTCGGCGCGGCGAAGCTGCTGCCTTCGGTACTCGACGACTACCTGGTCACCCGCGCGATTCTGGACGGTTCCGGCGCCGGTATCGCGGTCGTCGATCCCAACCTGCGCTACCTGTACGTCAACGACGCGCTCGCCGAGATGAACGGTGTGCCGCCGGAGCAACACCTCGGCCGTACGCTGCCCGAAGTGCTGCCGGATCTGGACTTCGCGTCGATGGAGAAGGTGCTCAAGTCCGTACTGCTTACTGGACGCCCGCAATTCGCCACGGTCGCCGGGCGCACTCCGGCCGACCCGTCTGCCGAAACGCGCTGGTGGATCAACGCGTACCACCGGCTCGACGACAGCGCCGGCGCGGTGATCGGTCTGGTGGCGGTCATCGTCGAGATCACCGAGACGTACCGGGCCAAGACTTTGCTGGACGAGGCACGCACCCGACTCGCTCTGCTTGACGAGGCCGCTACACGCATAGGCACGACGCTCGACGTAGAGCACACCTGCAAGGAGCTCGCGCGACTGCTCGTGCCGCGTATAGCGGACATCGTGGCTGTGGACGTGCTCGATGTAGAGGGCGCGCCCGGCGTACTGCCCGCGCGCGGCGACCTACGCATGCGACGCCTCGCGCTGACCACTACCGCAAAGATGAGCAAGGCGGCGAAGTGTTTCGGCGCGGCCGGGACGGTGCTCACGCCGCAGGCGTCGGCAGCCGTCGCGCGGTGCCTGACGGAGCAGCGCCCGGTGATCTCGAACGTGCCGTCCGACCAAATGCTGGCCGCTGAGGCGCCTGACGGCGAACGTGTCGCGCTGTACCGCAAACTCGGCATGCACTCGGCGATCTTCGTACCGCTCACGGCGCGCCGCGACTTGGTCGGCGCCGTGATCCTGGTGCGGGCGGGCGAATCTCCGCAGTTCTCGCAGGACGACGTGGACCTGGTCACGGACCTGGCGAGGCGTGCGGCGACGAGCATCAACCACGCCAAGCGCTTCGCCCACGAACACCAGACCGCGCTGGTCATGCAGCAGGCGCTTCTCTCCACGCCGCGTCCGCCACACCCGACTGTCCAATGCGCGAGCCGCTACCTGCCGACCGGCGCGGACATCGAGATCGGCGGCGACTGGTACGACACCGTCGCGCTTCCAGGCGGCAAAACGCTGCTGGTGGTCGGCGACGTGATGGGCCACGGTTTCGAAGCCGCGTCCGCGATGAGCGAGTACCGGGCGCTCCTGCGCACGCTCGCACTGCAGAGCGAGGCGCCCGAGCGAATCCTGGCGGAGGCGCAGCGAATAGCGGACGGCTTGGACTTCGAGCGCGCGGCGACATGCGTAGTCGCGGTGGTGGATCCGGAGGCGGGTAAGGCCGGTAAGGCGGGTAAGGGAGACGGCGCGGGCTCGGTGTGCTTCGCGAACGCGGGCCACATGCCGCCGCTGCTGCTGCGGCCGAACGGCGAGAGTACGTTGATCGACCTGCCGGTCGGGCCACCGATCGGCGTCGGCCCCCTGGCGACGGCGCCAGGCAGGGGACACCGCGACGGAGACGGCCCCGAAGACGGCAATTATCAGCGTGCGACGATCCCGTTCGAGCCTGGTGCGACGCTGCTGTTCTATACGGACGGGCTGGTCGAGCGCCGTGGCAAGGACATCGACGAGTGCATTAACGCCCTGACGAAGCTGACCCTCAATCCGAAGAAGCCTCTCGACCAGCTGGTGGATTCGGTACTGGCCCGATTCGTCCCCCATGGCGCCGAAGATGACGTGGCCATCCTCGCGGCGAGGTTACAGAGAGGTGAGATCGTTCCCGAGTCGATATCAGTAGATGTTGATACCGGCGCTAGTACGTGTACTGGTGACGGCGCGTTCAACCAAAAGCACGACCACGGCAACGTCAACATGCCGTCGCATCCGCACAGCTCCTCCGGATAGCTCCTTTGGACGGACGCTCTCACGCGCATGGACGCCTGCCGGTTCCAGACTCTCTGGATTGGGCGATGGCGGTCGGCGGTCTCTCGGACGGACGTCGATAGGTGACGCGGTAAGCGCAATCGAGCCGTCCAACACTCCACGGAAGGCAAACAGGCAGTCGGGCACGCCCCGACCACCAACGCCACGAGCGCGAACGGCGCATGCCACACGCACCCCCCCGCCAGCGAAAACCAGCACCCTGTTATGTCCGCCTAGAACGGACAACCATCCCCGACCTCGCCGCGCCGTCAGCGCAATTGCAACCGCCGCCACACCCTGGAGTTTCGCTGTTAGGCGGCTGCTAAGGCACTGGTCAGGGT
>JBOHCW010000655.1:0-3663 GCA_050725375.1 Actinocrinis sp.
CGCCTGAAGGACCGGCGAGATGCGGCCCGCCGAGTCCAGCGCGGCGACTTCGTAGCCGTATTCAGTGCCCGCCGCGAGGCCGGCGAGCGTGTACGAGGCCGCACTCGCCGCGGTCGTCGCGACCAGCTTCGGGGACGGCGAGAGCTGATACACCTCGTAGCCCGCCACCGCGTTCGTGCCCGGAGTCGAGGGAGCCCAGGTCAGCGTCGCGCCGGTGCTGGTCACGTTCGTCGCGAGCGCGGTGCCCGGCGCCGAGGGCGCTGTGGTCGCGTTGGCGGTCAGCGAGGTGTTCGCGGACGTGATGAACTGCGCGACGTTCGACGCCGCCGAGGCTTCGCCCTGGCTGTCCACGGCCGTCACGAAGTAGCCGTAGGGTGCGGTGCGGTTGGCGTTCAGGCCGGTGACCGTGTACGAGGTCGTCGATGCCGACACCGTCGCGACTCTGCTGCCCGCGGACGTGTACACGTCATACCCGGCCAGCGGGTTCGCGCCCGCGGGCTGTGCCGCCGCAGTCCAGGACAGCGTGGCGCCAGTGGACGTCGCGGCGCCCGCCGTGAGCGTCGGCGTACCGGGCCTCGGCGCACTGCTCGGCGCGCTGCCCCAGACCAGAGTGTTGCCGTCGTATAGCGGGATGTCGCCTACAGTGGCCGGCGTCGCGTTGGCCGTCGTCGGGACGCCCTGGAACGACCAGTCCTCGGACGGGTTGTGCGCCTGCGGGAAGGTCAGCCGGAACTGGACCTGCGCCTGGTAGTCGATGTTCGGGTAGTCCGCCTCGCCGTCCGGTTCGAGGTTCAGGTTCGAGCAGGACACGGTGATGTAATACGTGCTGCCCGCGTACTGCGTCGGCGCGGACGGCGCCCGGCACTGGTTGTACGAGGACTGCAAGGTCACCTGGGACGCGCTCTCGCCCGCGTCGAGGGTGAAGAAGTAGCGGAAGCTCGCGTCCGGCATCGGGCGGGCCGGCCAGGCCGACTGGTTGTCGATCAGTGCCTTGATCTCGATGAAGTTCGAGCCCTGGTTGTTGATCGCGGCCTGGATGTACTGCTGGGGGCCGTCGGGCAGCTCGGCCTTCGGGACGCTCGTGCTCGCCGTGGCGGGGAACTCCTGGTTCAACCGCGCCAGCGCTCCGGAGAACAGGGCGTTGTAGTCGAGCGCGCCCTCTGTGTACTGATACTGGGTGCGGTCGTCGGTGAACGCGTCGTTGGCGGCGGTGGGGCCGCCGACCAGCAGTCCGTAGGCCAGGTGGCGGGTTTTCGGCGGGGTGCTCAGATTGTTCGACCACGGGTCGTGCGCGGTCGAGTGGTGCGGGTTCTGCGGCCAGGCGCTGTTCTTGCCGCCGTTGGTGAAGCCGACCTCGTAGCTCTCGTGGTTCGGATTGTCGCCGAGGGCGTAGTTGATCTGGCCGACGGCGAAGTCGTGGTACGTCTTGGCGCGCGTCGCGTCCTGGCCGCCGGCGGTCAGGTAGTCGCTGAATTCGAGGGCCGCGAACGCGGTGTTGGCCGAGTAGCGCAGCGAGCCCCACTGGTTGAGGAACGCCTCGCCGCCGGGCGAATACGAGACCTTCGATCCGTTGACGCCGGTGGTCCACCAGTCCAGGAACCGCTCGGCGTCGGCGATGTACGAGGACTGGCCGGTGAGCTGCGCCATCATGATGTAGTCGGCGTAGCTGACGTCGTCCCAGCTGATCGTCCAGCCGTACTCGTGCAGGCTGGACTGGCTGGCCAGCGGCAGGTTCGCGTAGTCGGTGGTCGCGGTGGTCAGCCAGCTGGACGTGCCGGTGGCGCGGTACAGCCAGATCGCGCCCTGGACCAGCTCGTCCCAGTAGCCGCTGACCGAGGTGTAGTAGCTCTGCGCGCCGGTGATGCAGTTGCTGTAGTTGCCGCGGTAGCTGTTGGCGAAGTTCCACAGCGCGGTGGACTGAGTAGTCAGCCGCGCGGCGTACTTCGTGTCAGTGGTCTTGAATACGACTGCTGACGCGGCGAGCGCCGAGGCGGCCTGGCCGGCGAGGTCGGCACCCGTACACGAGGCGGTGATCGCGTTTGACGGACGGGTGTTCGGGTTCGTCTCCGCCGGTCCCCAGTACGAGTGGTCGGTGGACGCGTCGCCGACCTGCCCGTAGAAGGTGGTCGGCGCGGTGAACGCGGACAGGATGTAGTCGTCGCCCCAGCGCAGGTTGGACAGCGCCGCCTGCGTCTGGCCGGAGGCCGCGTAGCCCTGGCCGTAGTCGGCCAGGCCCCAGGCCAGCATCGTCATCGAGTAGGCCTCGGGCAGCCCGAACTTCACCAGGTCGCCGGCGTCGTGATAGCCGCCGGTCAGGTTCACGCCGTGGTCCGCGCCGTCGGACAGGTCCGAGTCGCCGCGCCAGTCCACCGGGTTGTCCGGCGACAGCTGGCCGGAGCGCTGGACGTTGTAGAACAACATCGAGTCCTGTAGCGCCTCGGCATAGTTGTACTCGCCGGTCGTCGAGAGCGCGTGCGCCTCCGGCACCAGCGCCAGCGCGATACCCGCGGCGGTGGCGACAGCGGTCACGGCGGCGATCAAGGTACGTCCGCCCGAGATTCGTACTCGGCGTGATGCACGTACTAGTCCTGATACACGTACTTGTCCTGATATTCGAACTCGGCCCGGTACTCGAACTCGCATTGCATCCTCCGGCTCGTGCGGCGACGGCTCGCCCGCACCCGTGCGGCGCCCGGCTCGGCGCGCTCGTGACGCGCTGAGAGTATGAAACCGGTTTCGTACGTCAACGGCGGTACTCGCCGGCGGCCCGGCCGCGCGGCGGCGAGATGCCTGCTCATCAGCACGATCGGCGCACGACCCGACCCGACCCGCCGCGCGCGAGGCAGAAAGTTCCACGCCGCCGCACCCGGGCGACACGCGCGGGACGTGCGGTGATCACTCTTTCGACACCCCCGGGTGCGCACGCGGGCCGCCCGCCGTTTACGCTGCGATCTGTGGGCAATCCGGAACAGATGGACCCCAGCGCGCGGCAGGCACCCATGTCCACGTACCGGCTGCAACTCTCGCCCGCCTTCACCTTCGCCGACGCGGCCGCTGTCGTGCCCTACCTGCACGAACTGGGCGTGACGCACGCGTACCTGTCCCCGATCCTGCAGCCCGCGCCGGGCTCGACGCACGGGTACGACGTGATCGACCACGCCCGGATCAACGCCGACCTGGGCGGCGAGGCGGGCCTGCGGCGGCTGGTCGGCGAGCTGCACCGGCACGGCATGGGCGCGATCGCCGATATCGTGCCGAATCACATGGGCATGCCGGTGCCGGAGTCCGGCAACCGCGCATTGTGGTCGGTACTGCGCGACGGGCCGCGATCGCAGTACGCGAACTGGTTCGACATCGACTGGACGGCCCAGAACGGCGCGGTGCTGCTGCCGGTGCTCGCGCGGCGGATCGGCGAGTGCGTCAGAGACGGCGAACTGCGGGTCGACGTGGCCGAAGACGGCGACGAGCCGGGCAGCGTCGAGCCCGTGCTGCGTTACTTCGACCACGTATTCCCGCTGCGCCCCGGCACGCAGGGGCTCGCGCTGCCGGAACTGCTGGCCGCGCAGCACTACCGGCTCGCGTACTGGCGCGTCGCGGTGGAGGAGCCGGGCTACCGCCGCTTCTTCGACATCAGCACCCTGATCGCATTGCGGGTCGAGGACC
>JBOHCW010000656.1:0-3302 GCA_050725375.1 Actinocrinis sp.
GACAACGCAGCCGCCACGCGTAACGCAGAAGACCTCGCCGCCGCGATCGGGACGCAGGACCGCGCGCATCACGTCGTACGTCGAATCCACACCGGCGAGGTGTGGACCGGCTTCGTCCCCAAGTGCACGCCTGTCCGTTTCAAACAGACAACACAGCCACCACGCCTAACACGCGAGACCTCGTCACCGCGTCCGGGACACAAGCCACGCGCATCACGTCGTGCGTCAGATCCACCCCGGCGAGGTGTAGATCGGCTTTGTTCCCAAGTGCACGCCTGTCCGTTTCAAACGGACAACCCAGCCGCCACGCGTAACACGGAACACCTCCTCGCCGCGTCTGGGACGCAAGCCGCGCGCATCACGTCGTATGTCGAATCCACCCCGGCGAGGTGTAGACCGGCTTTGTCCCCGAATGCACATCTGTCCGTTTCAAACAGACAACGCAGCCGCCACGCGTAACGCAGAAGACCTCGCCGCCGCGATCGGGACGCAGGACCGCGCGCATCACGTCGTGCGTCAGATCCACCCCGGCGAGGCGTAGACCGACTTCGTCCCCGAATGCACATCTGTCCGTTTCAAACGGACAACGCAGCCGCCTTCATCGATCGGGTCGGATCGGGCCGGGCCGGGTCGGATCGGCCGGACGGGACCGGAATCCGGTGCCCCCGTCACGAACCACGGCGGCACCATCCCAAGTGTCCGTTTCAAACGGACAACGAACCGCCTCGATGCGTATCGGACCGGACCGCGCGGTGTCACCACCGCGCGACGCCGGCCCCCCGAATATGGCTTACTGCTACTGCTACCGCTACCGCTACCGCCCGCTTGTCATATGTCTGCGGGCGGTGCCGGGCGCGAGGTCAGGTGCCAGTCGCCGCACGCGGGGCACTCATACGCGCGCACCGGCATCCGGTCACGCGGCTCACCGCTCAGCGCCAGGACGATCAGCGCGTACTGCGCGGCGGCCCGATCCGGATAGGCGGTCTTGCCGCAGCGGATCGGGCGCAGCGGGCGGGCGCCGGGGAAATCCCGGACCAGCTGCGCGATCTTCCGCATCCGCGCGCGGTCGGCGCGCCGGTACTCGGCCTTCGTCGGCTTCCGGGGTCCGGGGCGGCGACTGGGCTCCCGCCGCCGCCGACCACCGCAGCTGAGCCGATCCAGGCGGTGCACGCCGGCGCCTCGGTGTACTGTCCGTCGAGCGCACCGACGGCGCGTCGCCAGAACACCCCGCTCGCCGTGCTCTCACGCGCAGGCTCCCGGCTGACGCCGCGGCGTAATGCGATGGGCCTCCAGCCGATTGCTCGCCGCATCGCTTCCCGCCTTCGCCACCCTTCGGCTCTCGGCGCGTAGCGGCTTTCGGCACCGCGCTAGACCTCTGGCTTGTCACCGCCGGAGCGGCGCTGGTGGTCCACCGTCTCCAGAAGGCGCAGCCAGATCTCGCTCGGGGTCGGGTAGCTCGGCACCACGTGCCAGAGCACGGACAACGGGACGCGCGCGCCGATGGCGACGGTCGCCGAGTGGACGAGGTCTGCGATGCCGCTGCCGACGAAGGTCGCGCCGACAATGGTGTCAGTCGCGCGGTCGATGACGAGCTTCGCCCGGCCGACGTAGTCGTCGCGCAGCAGGTAGGTGCCCGCGAGCTGAGCCATGTCGTACTCGGCGGTCTCGACGTCGATTTGCGCGTCGCGCGCCTGACGCTCCGTCAGCCCTGCCGAGCCAACCTCGGGGTCGGTAAACGTGACCTGCGGCAGGGCACGGTGACCGTCCGCTGAACTGAGCTTGGCGGCGATGTTCGGGTCGATGGTCTTATGCGGGCCTGCCACGTGCGCGTTTAGGGCGCGGGCCGCGATGACTTCACCGGCGACGCGTGCCTGGTACTTGCCCATGTGCGTAAGGAGGGCCTTGCCGCACGCGTCACCGATCGCATAAAGCCACTGGCCGTCGACGCCGCGGACCTGCTGTTGGTCGTCCACGCTCACGTAGCCGCCCGCCTTAAGGCCGACCGACGGAAGGCCGATGTCACCGGTGTTAGGGACGCGGCCGAGGGCGACGACGATCTCGTCCGCGACCAGTTGCGTGCCGTCGTCGAGGGTGACCGTGACCTCGCCGCCGTGCAGCCAACCGGTGCCGCCTTCGCGCGCGTCCACGCGTCGTACCTCGGTCGCGGACCGGCCGAGCAGTACGCGGCAGCCGCGTTCCTTCAGGCTGTCGGCGACCAGTTCTCCGGCGAACGGCTCCTGCTTTTCCAGCAGGCTCTCGCCGCGGTGTACGAGCGTGACCTCCGCGCCGAGGCCGCACAGCCAGGTCGCCGCCTCGCAGCCGACCACGCCGCCGCCGAGGATCACGACGCGGCCGGGCACCTTGTGCATGTTGGTCACGTCGCGCGAGACCCACGGCAGGCTCGCGCGCAGGCCGGGCAGGTCGGGCACGGACGCCGACGAGCCGGTGTCGATCACGACGGCGTGCCGCGCTGTCAGGGTGCGTACATTGCCGTCGGCGCCGGTGACCTCGATGGCGCGCTCGCCGACGAGCCGTCCGTACCCGCGCACCACGTCGATGCCCGCGCCGAGCGCCCATTGGACCTGGCCGTCGTCGGATAGGTGGCTGACCACGGCGTCCCGGCGCGCGAACACGGCCGGCAGGTCCAGCGACGCGCCTTCGACCAGCGAGGCGACGCCGGGTAGGTGCCGCGCCGTCTCCAACCACTCGACCGGACGCAGCAGGCCCTTGCTCGGCATGCACGCCCAGTACGAGCACTCGCCGCCCAGCAGCGCGGCCTCGACCAGGACCGTTTCCAGGCCCGAGAACTGTCCGGCGTACTGCGCGGCGTTCTCCCCCGCCGCCGCCCCGCCGAGCACGATCACGTCCCATTCCGAGCGCTCGGGATCTACCGCGGCCATATGAGTGTCTCCGTCCTTCTCTGCCTGATGTCCAGGTGCCAAGTGCCAGGTGCCAAGTGCAGGTGCCAAGGCCCCAGGGGCTCAGCGTCCAGGCGCCCAATGTCCAGAGTCATCATCGCGGCTCGGACACACAGCGCGCGGCTGGAAACGTCCGTCCGGTCTTACGTGTTGCTAACCGCGCACGGCGCACGGCGGGATGTCCCGCATAAGTGGACAGCCCATGTCCCGCACAGACAGACAGTCCGTGTCTCGCGCCAGCGGACAACCCGTGTCCCGCGAAAACGGACAGCCGGTGTCCTGCAGAACGAGACAAGCTGTGCCTCACTGAACCAGACAGGCTGTCTCGGAGAAGCGGACAGACCGTGTCCCGCGAAATCGGGAGCAGGCCACCGCGGCTTGAGT
>JBOHCW010000657.1:0-5554 GCA_050725375.1 Actinocrinis sp.
GCGCGGGCGTTGGCGGTGCGGGCGATGCAGCGCGCCAGCGGCGCGGAGCTGGCCGAGCGCCGGGCCGCGAACGTCGCGGCGGTCAAGGAGATAGCGCAATTGGAGTTCGTCAACGGCGGCGGCACCGGTTCGGTCGAGCGCACGGCGGCCGAGGACGCGGTAACCGAGATCGGCGCCGGGTCCGGGCTGTTCATGCCGCGGCTGTTCGACGGTTATCGGCAGGTGAGCGGTCGCCCGGCCGCGATGTTCGCGCTCCCAGTGGTGCGGCGTCCGGGGCCGGGCGTGGTGACTGTGCTCGGCGGCGGATACGTCGCTTCGGGCGTGCCGGACACTGATCGGTTACCGCAGCCGTATCTGCCTCACGGCCTGCGCTATGACGGGCAGGAGGGCGCCGGTGAGGTGCAGACGCCGCTGCTGGGCTCCGCGGCGGACGACCTCGCGGTAGGCGACCGGGTGTGGTTCAGGCACGCGAAGGCCGGCGAACTGTGCGAACGGTTCGCCGAGCTGCACCTCATCCAAGGCGACGCGGTTACGGCGACGGCGGCGACCTACCGCGGCGAGGGACGCACCTTCCTGTAGGCGGCGGCACTCTCATGGCGGCGCTGTCTTAGGAGGCACCGTCTTAGGAGGCACCGTCTTAGGCGACGCTGTCTGTGGGCGGTGTGTGGGAGGCTGAAACGGTGGCTGACCGGTTGATGCTCCTGGACACTCCGACGCTGTACTTCCGCGCCTACTACGGGCTGCCCGACTCCATCACCGCGCCGGACGGCATGCCGGTCAACGCGGTGCGCGGGACGGTGGACTTCATCTCGGCGCTGGTCGCGGCGTACCGGCCGGACCGGCTGATCGCCTGCTTCGACGCGGACTGGCGCCCGGCGTTCCGGGTCGCGGCCATCCCCTCGTACAAGGCACACCGGGTGCTCGAAGTCACCCCGGCGGCCGAATCCGGCCGCGATCACGACAGGTCGATCGAGGTCGTGCCGGACACGCTCAGCCCGCAGGTGCCGGTACTGGAGGCGGTGCTCGACGCGTTCGGCGTCGCCCGCGGCTGGGCGGCGGACTTCGAGGCCGACGACGCCATCGCCGCCTACGCGGCCGGGCACGAGGGGCCGGTCGACGTGGTGACCGGCGACCGGGACATGTTCCAGCTGGTCGACGACGACGCGGACGTCAGGGTACTGAACATCGCGCGCGGCGTGTCCAAGCTCGAAGTCGTCGACGACGGCGCCCTGATCGCGAAGTACGGCATCCCAGGGCGCGGATACGCCGATTTCGCGACGCTGCGCGGCGATCCGAGCGACGGACTGCCGGGCGTGTCAGGCGTCGGCGACAAAGGCGCGGCGGCGCTGGTTGCCGAGTTCGGCTCGCTGGACGGCATCATGGCAGCGCTCGATGATCCCCGGTCGGCGCTCAAGACGGCCGTCCGCCGCCGCCTCGACGCGGCCCGCGAGTACCTCGCCGTCGCGCCGTCGGTGGTGCGGGTGCGGGCGGACGCGCCGACCGAGCCGGTGGACTCGCGCCTGCCGTCGCGGCCCGCGAACCAGGGCGCGCTGGACGCGCTGGCCGAGCGGTACGGCCTGTCCAGCCCGATCAAGCGGCTCGTCGGCACGCTGGCCACGGCCAACGCTTCGTAGGCGCGCGGCCACCCGGTCGGTGGGCACGGCGCGCCGTTCGGACCGGGGCCGGTGATCGCGCCGCCACGGCCGTAGGCGGGCGGCCGGGGAACTCGACGCGGTGGCACTCTGCGCGTCGCGTCCCAGTGCGGACCGATGATCGCCTGATATGCGGAACGCAGCGCGGTGCCCGGGGCGGATTACGGAACCGCGCCGCCGTCCGGCGCGGCGTCGCCACCCTCGTCGGCGAGTGCTGATTTGCGCTTGCCCGAGCCGCCGAAGGACGGAACGTCCGACAAGCCGCCGTTTCCACCGCCGCCGGACTCGAAACCGGCGAAGGCGAGCGCGACGACGACCGCGACGACGCCCAGCATGAGCACGCCGCCCAGCGCGGCGAGCGGGACGGCCAGCAGGAGGGTGAGCCTGCTCTTGACGTACGGTCTGGCGAGCAGCACCGAGCCGACGGCGAACAGCGCGGCGCCGCCGGCGAGCACCGCGACGCCCGCCTTGGTGTGCAGCGAGCCGTGCCAGGCCAGGCGTACGGTGGCGACGCTGAGCAGCCCGCCGACGCTCTCGTGCTTCGCCTTGGTGACCACGTACGCGAGCGGCCCGCCGACGCCGGCCAGTTGCAGCGCGAGGCCGCCCAGGATCCAGCCGGCGCGGTGCCCCACGGGCGTCAGGCCCCGGCGCACGCCACCCGATCCGATATCAATGTCCTGTCTCGCCCCCGAAACCATGGGCACCAGAGTACCGGTTGCTCCGGTATTGCGACACGGTTCGGCACAAGGCACCTGTCACCCGATTGCGCCGCTCGCGTGGTTTTCGCCCGGCCCGGCGCGTGACGCGTTGACCACGGGTTCGTAAGCATCCGGGCGAAGGCACGTCACCCGTTCAGTCATCCGCTCGTGCATCGGCGCCCCGTGCTGTGTTGATCTAGAGCGAGTGATCGCCGGATCACCACCCCTTTCCGCGTCTGGAGCGCGTATGCCTTCGGATTCCGTGGCGCCGCCGTCCTCTGCCTTCGGCGCCGACCTGCCGCTCACCGAACACCTGCGGCTGCGGGCCGCGCAGCGCCCGCATCAGCGGGCCTTCACGTTCGCGGACTTCCCCGAGCCGGGCTCGCCGGGGCGGCACCGATCGCTGACCTGGGGCCGGCTGTTGGGGCGCGCCGAAGCGGTCGCAGCGCAGGTCGGCGCGGTGGCGCGGCCTGGCGAACGGGCCGCGCTGCTGTTGCCGCAGGGGTTGGACTACGTCGCGGCGTTCCTCGGCTGCCTGATGGCGCGCGTGGTGGCGGTGCCGCTGTTCCCGCCGGATCTGCCCGGGCACGAGGGCCGGATCGCGGCGGTGCTCGAAGACTGCGAACCGACCTGCGCGCTGATGACGCCGCAGGACGCGCGCGCCGTGCGAGCGTCGGCGACCGCGGCGGCGAAACGGCTCGCCGCAGTACGTGTACTGACGATCGACGCATCGGCCGGCGCGTTGCCGACAACGCCGGGCTTGCCGCCGACGGCTCCATCACCGCAGGACATTGACATCGATATGGACGAGGTCGCGTATCTGCAGTACACGTCCGGTTCGACGCGCGCTCCGGCCGGGGTGATGATCAGCCACCGGAACGTGGTGGCGAACGCGTCGCAGGGCATTGCGGCGTTCGGCCTGCTCGACGGGCCGGTCACCGCCGTGAGCTGGCTGCCGCTGTTCCACGACATGGGGCTGGTGCTGGGGGTGGCCGAGCCGGTCGTGGCCGGGTTCCCCTCGGTGCTGATGGACCCGGTGGCGTTCCTGGAGCGGCCGGAGCGCTGGCTGCGGCTGCTGAGCGACTATCCGGGCGCGCTGTCGGCCGCGCCGAACTTCGCGTACGACTACTGCGTCGCGAAGGTCGATCCGCAGCGCGTGTCAGGGCTGCGGCTGGACCGGGTGCGTGCCCTGATCAACGGCAGCGAGCCGGTGCGCGCCGAGAGCCTGCGGCGGTTTCAGGACAGGTTCGGCGAGGCCGGGCTGCGGCCGCAGTCGCAGTGCCCTTCGTACGGCCTGGCTGAGGCGACGGTGTTCGTCACGACGGACGGGCCGCACGAGGCGCCGCGCGAGGTGGCGGTGCGGCGTGACGCGCTGGCCGAGGGCCGGATCGTCGCGGCGGCCGGGCCTCGCGGCGCGGACGGCGCGGCCGCGTCGCTGGTCGGCTGCGGGATACCGATCGGGCAGGAGCTCGCGATCGCCGATCCGGCGACCGGCGCCCTGCTGCCGCAGGACGCGGTCGGCGAGATCCTGCTGCGCGGGCCGAACATCGGGCTCGGCTACTGGAAACGCGCCGCACAGAGCGCTGATACGTTCGGTGCCCGGGTCGCGGGGACCGGCGAGCGGCCGTGGCTGCGCACCGGGGATCTCGGGGCGCTGCACGAAGGCCGGCTGGTGGTCACCGGGCGTCTCAAGGACCTGTTGATCGTCGACGGCCGAAACCACTATCCGCAGGACGTCGAGGAGACGCTGCAGGACGCGCTGGACTGCGCACGGCGCGGCCGGGTCGCCGTGTTCGCGGTGCCCGGCGCCGGAACCGAGCTGGTCGTGGCGGTCGCCGAGCATCGCAGGGATCTGGTGTTGAACGCCCAGGCGCGCGACGCGGCCGAGCGTACGGGCCGGGCGGCGGTCTCGCTCGCCCACGGCCTGCGGCTGGATCGGCTCGTGCTGATGCCGCCGGGAACGGTACCGCGAACGTCGAGCGGCAAGCTCTCGCGCAGCGCGTGCCGGGCGGCCTTCCTGTCCGGCGAATACGAGATCCGGGACGGCGCGGGACAAGGCGCGGCGCACGCGGCCCTCGTGCAGCCGACGCCGGTCCGGACGGGTGTCTGATGGGCACGGCGGACCTCGACGGGTCGATCCACCGGCTCGTCCTGGACCGGCTGCGCGAGTGGCACGGCATCGACGCGGCGCAGGTGGCGCGGGACCGTCCGCTGGCCGAGCTCGGCGTGACCTCGCGGGACGCGGTGGCGCTCGCGACGGAGATCAGCGCGCTGACCGGGCTGGCGCTGCCCTCGACGCTGTTGTGGGAGGCGCCGACGATCGACTCGCTGGAACGCGCCGTGCTCGATGCCGCGTCCGATCCCCCGAACGGCGCGGCACCGGGTGCGGCACAGGGTACCGGCATGGTGCGCGGGCACGCGGCGACGAACGGGCCGAACGGTCACGCGTCGGCGCGCGTTCCGGCCGCGACCACCCTTGGCGACGGCCGCGGCGCCCGGAACGGCGACATCGATGCGGCCGGCATCGCGGTGGTCGGCGTCGGCTGCCGGCTGCCCGGCACCGTCGCGTCGCCGGAGGACTTCTGGCGGCTGCTCACGGACGGCACCGACGCGATCAGCACTCTGCCGGACGGCCGCTGGGACGGCTTCGCGGCGCCCGACGACCCGGCGCTGGCCGAGGTGAGCCGGTTCGGCGGATTCCTCGACGACGTCGCGGGATTCGACGCGGCGTTCTTCGGGATCGCGCCGAGCGAGGCCGCCGCGATGGACCCGCAGCAGCGGATGCTGCTGGAGGTCGCGCGCGAGAGCCTGGAGCACGCCGCGATCCCGGCCGCCGCGCTGGCGGGCAGCCGCACCGGCGTGTTCGTCGGCATCAGCGGGAACGAATACGCGCGCCTGACGACGGCGGACCTGAGCCGGGTCGAGGCGTGGTGCGCGCCGGGCGCGGCGTTGAGCGTGGCGGCGAACCGCCTGTCGTACGCGCTCGACCTGCGCGGGCCGAGCCTGGCCGTGGACACGGCGTGCTCCTCGTCGCTGGTCGCGGTGCATCAGGCGGTGCGCAGCCTCGCGTCCGGCGAATGCGACGCGGCGCTGGCCGGCGGTGTCAATGTCCTGCTCTCCCCCGCGCCGACGCTCAGCTTCCAGCGGGCCGGCGCGCTCGCGGCCGACGGCCGGTGTAAGACCTTTGACGCCGCCGCCGACGGG
>JBOHCW010000658.1:0-3131 GCA_050725375.1 Actinocrinis sp.
GCGCCGACCCGGTGCACGAGCCCTGCGACGGCGGCGCGGGACAGCAGCGCGAGCGCGGGGTCCCGCGACGCGTCGGCGTCCGCGGCGTCCGTGCCAGGCAGCGCGCGCCGGTCCGTGCCGACCAGCGCGGTCGAGACCAGCTCGACCCACTCGCCGACGGCGGCCGACGGTCCGCCGCGGTCCATCAGCGCACTGAGACGTGTGTCGGCGGCGGACGGCGGCGGGTCGGCAGTCGTATCGGTCGTATCGCTCGTCACAGACTCGCCGCCCGTCCGTCGCCCCATACCGTGATCGGATTCAGACCGGCCGGCCGGTAGAGGCCGAACAGCGGCGCGGGATGGCCGCCGCCCGAGGCCAGCAGGCCGTGCCGCAGCTGATCGGCGCGGCTCGGGTCGATCCCGTCCGCCTCCGCCAGCAACCGCACGCACGTGCCGCCCTTCGTGTCGGCGATCCGCCACCCGCCGGGCCCGGAACGGCCGCTGTGCGCGCCGACCAGGGGTACCGCGCTGCTGACGACGACCGGGACCGAGGTGGTCCACGGGTCGGCGGCCAGCGCCGCCGCGAACGCCGCGGCCGCGTCGTCGAGCGTGCCGCCGAGCGGGGCCGGGATCCGGTCCGGCTCGGTTCGCAGGTCGCGCTGTTCGACGATCACCGCGCGCAGCGGCGCGGCCTCGGGGGCGAACGCCAGTTCTGCGTCCAGGGTCGCGCCGACCGGCAGGGCGAGGCCCGGCGCCTGGCCGCTGGGCGCGAAGGCGAGCAGCATCGCGACCCGTCCGTCGTTCTCGGCCTGAAGCCAGACCCGCCGCTCGACCAGCTTGTCCGCGGCCAGGTCGCGGCTGCCGAGCACGAGCCAGCGGTCCGACACCCGCTCGCCGGACTCGGCCAGCTGCGCGGCGGTCGGGTTCAGGCCGATCCGGCGGCGCACGGTCGCGGCCAGCGGACCGGGCAGCGCGTCGCGGTGCCGCCAACCCTGGATCAGCAGGTGCAGCAGGGAGAACTCGGTCAGCGTGCGCTCCGGCCAGTCCGGGTCGGACAGGCACGCCGCCAGGGTCCTGACCCGGCCGGCCACGCCGGGCGCCTGCGCGTCGACCAGCCGCCGGGCCAGGTCGTCCACCGGCCGGTAGCCGGCGCCCTTCAGGCCGGTCAGCCCGGAGCGGACCTGGTCGCGCAGCCACAGCTCCAGGTCGTCGAGCCCTGCGTCGATCCGGTCGATCCGCTGCGCGGCGCGCCGCTCGGCCGCCTTCTTGGTGCGCGCCGCGGCCACCGGGTCCGCGGCCTGCTCGGCGGTCTTCCGCGCCTGGGTCGCCTTGCGCGCCTCGCCGCGCTCGGCCCGTTCGCGCCGCGAGTCCAGCCACTCCAGGACCCGCGCCGGGACCTCGTCCGCCTCGGGCACGGCGCCGGCCGACCAGAGCAGCAGCAGCCCGATCGTGTGCTTGCACGGGAACTTGTGCGACGGACAGGTGCACTTGTAGACCGGCTGCCCGTCCGCGGCCTCCGGAAACTCGGCGCTGACCTGGTACGGCTTGGCCCCGCTGCCCTTGCACGCGCCCCACACCAGCCCGGTCCCGGACTGGGCTCCGTACTCGCTCCACGGCCCCGGCGCGGAGAGCTTCACGCCCGCCTTCAGCGACGCCGGGTCCGGGGCGAGGGCGTGTATCCGCTGCGCCGGCCAGCGAGATGTGCCGGCGGGGTTGATCGCTCCAACCATGAGCGAGACACTATTCGATCGCGCCGACAGCATGGACGGGTCGGCTCGGTCCGGTGGACCAGCTGCAGTCGGGGGACGCGGAAAGGCGGCGGCGGTGAGCCTGGAGATCGAGTTCGAGTACGAGGACACCGGGGACGGCGTGTGGTCCGCGCCGGTCGGGCCAGGTCCGCTGCGCGGACGTCGGCGCGGCGGGCTCCCGGGTGGCTCGGGGCCCACGGGTGTCCGCGCGATGTTCCTGTACGCGGCGGTCGCGCTGACCGCGCTGGCCGTCGGCGCGGCCTCGGCCTCCGGTTTCCTGCGCGGGCGCCAGGCGGCGCAGGACCGTTCGATCGTGCAGTTGCACCTGGCGCCCCTCAACCCGCTGGACATCACGCCCCTGCCGCCGCCCGACTACAGCGCGCAGGCACTGCTCACGGCGTGGACGAACGCGTACGACCGGCCGGTCGAGCTGAGCGTCGTCAACGACGGACCGGCGCCGGTCACCGTGCTCGCCGGGGCGCTCAACGCGCCGCAACTGCCCGACCGCGCGCCCCTCACACCGGCCGGCGGCGACAAGGCGACCGCGCCCGGCGGCTCGATCGTGCTCAGCGGACGAGCCCACTTCGTCTGCGGCGACTTCGCCTCGGTCAATCGGGCCGCCACCACCGCCGACCTGACGATCCGCACCACTGACGGCCGCACGCGAGCGGAGCGGCTGATCATCGACCGGTTCAGCGAGATCTCCGAGGCGGCGGTCTGCGGGCAGATGCAGCCGCCGTTCGTGGTGCGCTCGGTGCGGTTCGGTCCCGTGCCGCCGGGCCGCCCCGGCCTGTTCACGGTCGCGGTCACCGCCACCAACCGCGCGCCGTTCCCGCTGCGGATGCGCCTGCCGCAGTCCGCGGTCGACGCCTGGACCTCGGTCGGCGGTCTCGTCGTGAGCGCGCCGCGCGACACGATCATCCCGCCGCACGGCACCGGCACGATCACGCTGACGGCCGCCGTACAGAACTGCTCGAGCGCGCAGCAGGCCGGCCAGGGCGACTACGGGCTCGACGCGCTGGCGTTCTCCGACGCGCGCGACGGCGCGGACAGCCCGCTGGCCCGGGTCAGTGACGCGGCGCTGAACCTGGTCGACCTGCCGGCGCTCATGGCCTTCTGCTACCCGCCACGGAATTGAGCCGATGATGCAGAGCGACGAGATCGAGCGGGACGGCGGCGCACGCGCGCACGACGAGCGCGCCGCGCCGGACGCGTCCGTGATCGAGAGCGGGCCCGAGGCCGCCGCGCACGGCGCGCCCGACCGGCCGAGCCGCGCCGAGTGGATCAGCAGGCTGATCCGAAGGCGTACCGGCACCGTGGCCGCGGCGGTCGCCGTCGTGGCGTTCGCGGCCGGCGTGTACGGCGCGTACCACCTGGCCGCCCCGCGGCCCGACCGGCGGATCAT
>JBOHCW010000659.1:0-8108 GCA_050725375.1 Actinocrinis sp.
GTCGCGGGCAGGCGGGCTCGGCCGCCGCGCGCCGTCCGTCCCGCGGGGGCCTGCTGATGGCGCTCGCCCTGTTCGCCGGCCTGCTGCTCTATCGCCGCCCGTGGGCGCGCGCGGGCGCGTCGCTCGACGTGCTCGCCGACGACGGCGAGGACTAGGGCGCGGGCCGTGTCGTTCCCCATCGAGCACGACGAACTCCATGCGCTTGAAGACCGCGTGCAAGCGGCGCTGCGCACCAGAGACGACAGCGCCCTTGACGTCCTCGGCTACGGCGAAGTCACCCTGGTGCTCAAACTGACGACCGCTCAGGGTGCCTACGCCTGCAAACGGCTGCCGGTGTTCCCCACCGCACAGCGCTACGAGCGTTACCAGGGAACCCTCGCCGACTACCTCACGAAGCTCGGACAAGCAGGCGTGAGCGTCGCGCCGACGCAGCTGTGGGAGCGCGGCCTGCCGGACGGCCGTATCATCGCCTACTGCGTTCAACAGGCGTTGCCGTCCGAACGGCTGTGCTCACGGCTGCTGCACACTCAGCCGCGGTCCTGGGCCACCGACTTCTTCAAACGCTTCCTCGATCATGTGGACCGCGCCGTCGCGCCCGGCCTCGGCCTGGACGCGCAAGCCGCCAACTGGATCGACCTCGACGGCGAGTTGACCTACCTGGACGTCACGACGCCGCTGCTGCGCGACGCGCGCGGCCGCGAGCAACTGGACGTGCCGCTGTTCCTCACCTCGCTGCCCTGGGCCCTTCGCGACGCCGTGCGCCTGACCATGAGCAAGTCGATCTTCGACAAGTTCTACTCGACGCGCGGGGTGCTGCTCGACTTCCTCGGCAACCTTTACAAGGAGCGGCTCGACGGGCTGATCGCGCCCTTCCTGGAACTGGCCAACGCGCGCCTTCCCGTCCCGATCACCGCCGAGCAGGTCGTCTCCTACTATCGCGGCGACGCGCGAATGTGGGAGCTGATCCAACGGCTGCGCAAGGCCGACAGGTTCTGGCACGGCGCCGTGCTGCGCCGCACCTACCCGTTCCTGCTGCCGCCCGACATCGACCGATGACCGGGCAGCCGGACCGCCGGGAGGTCTGCGCGGCGCTTGAGCACGGCATGGCGCTCGACCCGTCGCGCCCGCTGCATCTGTGCAGCGCGCCCGGGCCGCTGACGCTCGCCGTGGTCTCGATCGCATGGCTGGCCGCGCTGTCCGAGGACGCCCGCGCCGCGCTCGAACGCCGCGAGTTGCACCCCCAGGACGTGGCGCACGCGGCCACGCTGTGGCTGCCGAAGCGCCGCCTAGAGTGGGTGGCCGGCCGCCTGGCCGCATCCCGCGCGGTCCGCGCCCACCAGCGCCGGCACCACGGCGGCGAACCGGGGCCGCGCCGGATCAGGGTCTCGCAGATCCGCAGCGGGCCGCGCGCGGGCAAGCCGATGGTCAACGCCCCGGTGCAGATCGGGCTGTCGCACTCCGGCGACTTCGCGGTCGCCGCCTGCGGCCCGCGGTCCGTCGGGGTGGACCTGGAGCGCATCAGGCCGCTGCCGCCGCCGCTGCTCGACCTGCTGGCCACCGCGCGATCGCGCGACGGCGCGCCCGAACGCCGGGCACTGGACGCGATGGCGCCGTCCCTGAGGTGGGCGTGCAAAGAGGCGGTGCTCAAGCAGTTCGGCATCGGACTGCGGATGGACCCGCGCGAGGTCACCCTCACCGGCTGGCGGCCGGACGGCCGCTTCTCCTGGCGGGCCGGCGCCGACCTGCGTCTTCACGAGCCGGATGCCGATCACGCCCAGCGCCTCACCGGCTGGGCGCGCGACGTCGACGGCTATTCGCTGGCCCTCGTATGGAAGTAGCCTGACGTGCTGACCACCCCGATCCCGCCGCCCCCGCCGACTCCCGCCCCGGCCCCGCCGTTCGACCGGTCGCTGGCCCACGCCGCGCGGATAGCCGCGCTGAGCCCGTCCTCGCACAACTGCCAGCCCTGGGCGCTGGCGCACCTGGCCGGGACCGAGGCCCGCCGGGCCGCGGCGGCGCTGCTCGGCGAGGATGCGAGCGGACCGCAGCGCTACCTCGCGCTCGCGCTCGACCGCGACCGTCAGTTGACCGCTCTGGCCGCGCACGGCCTGGAGATGCTGCTCAGCTGCGGACTGTACGGCCAACTGCTCGTGCGCGCCCTGGCCGCCCAGGGCTGGGCGCTCGCACGGACCGTGTTCGTCCCGCCGGAGGCCCCGCCCCTGCATGCACGCTGGCCGCAACGGTGGACCACGCTGTGCGTAATGAAGCTGGTGCCTAATGCGCGGCCTGCCGAGTCAATCGAACAGCTGCGAGCCACCGCTGACGCGCGGCGCACCAACCGCGCGCCCTACCGCGCCGAACCGCCGGACCCCGCGCTCCTGAATGCACTCGGCGCACCCGGAGCGGCATTGTGTGAGAACCTTGATATCAATGTACGTTATCTGAGTGACGCCGCGGACCGTGCTCGCTTCGCCCGGTTGCTCGCCCGCCACGGCGGCCGCGATTTCAGCGACCTGACCGCCTGGCGTGAGACGCACTCGTACATCCGCCCGCCCGAGAAGTCCGCGCGGCACGAGGACGGTTTCACCCTCGCGCAGCTGTTCGGGCCGATGCGCCCGGCCCGCCGCCTGCTCATGGAGCGCGCCCTCGCGCCGGCGACCATGCGGGCCCTGCGCCACCTGGGCTACCCCCGGCTGCTCGCCGGGCAGCTGGCGGCGCTCGTCCGCGACACCCCTGTGATCAGCATCCTGAGCCTTCAGGTCCGGGAACCGGACGCGCGCGACACCCTGCGCGCGGGCGCGTATCTGGCCGACTACTGGCTGCGCGCCACCGGCAGCGCTCTGGCCATGCACCCGCTGAGCATCCTGCTGCAACACGACGACACTCGAGAGGAGCTTCAAACGCACTTCGAACTGCCGGGCCGCGCGTTCTTCGTCGCGCGCCTCGGCTACCCGACGGCGGCCTTCCCGCGCACCGCCCGGCGCACCGCGCCGGATGCCTGCCGCGAGCTGTGAAGCGCCGCCGCTTACGCCGAAAAAATCATTGCAGCATGCACCGAAATTGCATTGCATCGTGCAACGGTCGATGTAGTATTGGCCATATGGACAACCCGCAACTGCGGCGCCTTCGCGCAGGCCGCAGACCATCCACGGTGGAACAGGGAGCTGTGACGCGCCAGGCGCTGCTGGACGCCGCGGCCGCGCTGATCGCCGAAACCGGGTGGTGCGCCGTGACCACCCGGGCCATCGCGGCGCGGGCCGCGGTGCCGCACGGGGCGGTGAGCTATCACTTCGGGGGCAAGGACGAACTGCTGCGCGAGGCGGCCCTGACCGCGACGAGGGCGGCGCTGGCCGCGCCGCTCGCGCTGGCCGCGCAGGCCGGCAGCGTCGCCGAACTGCTCAGCGGCACCTTCGCCTGGTACGGGGGCGGCGGCCTGTCCGATCCCGCCGTCGCCCAACTGCTCGAAACCGCCCGCGAGGCCGCGCGCGACCCCGCGCTGCGCGCGCCGATCGCCGCCGAACTGGGCGACTACCGCAAGACCCTGGCCGACCTGGTGCGCCGCGACCAGCGACGCGGCGCGCTGGTGGCCACCGTGCCCGCCGACGGCGTCGCGGCGGCCCTGGCCGCGCTGCTCGACGGCCTGATCCTCCATCTCGTCCTCGACCCCGACCTCGACACCCGGCCGGCCGCTGCCGCCGTGCTGGGCCTGCTGGCAGGAGAACCGCAATGACCGCACACCGCTGGGGCCTTCGGATGGCCCGCTACCGCAGGGCCGTCCTGATCGCCTGGCTGGCCATCCTCGTCGCGTGCATGGCGGGCTTCCCACTGCTGCAGTCGCATCTGGGCGGACCGAACTACGGCGTCGGCGGCTCGCAGTCGGCGCAGGTCAGCGCGCTGCTTCAACGGCACTTCGCCGGCGCGGGCGCGGAACAGGACGTCATCGTCTTCAGCACCTCCGGCGACGTCACCGACGCGGCGGGGCAGGCCGCCGTCGCCAAGGTCCTGTCGGCGGCCAGGGGACAGGCCGGCGTCGTCAGTGTCCTGAGCCCCTTCGCGCCGCAGGCCCACGCGCAGGTCTCGCCCGACCGCCACGCCGCGCTCGCGCTGGTTGGGCTCGACGGCAGCCCTAGCCAGCTGACCGGGCGCGCCGGCAAGGTCCAGACGGCCGTGCAGAACGCCTCCGGCGGCGAGGTCCAGGCGTATCTGACGGGCTATTCGCCGATCACCAACGACCTGACCGCGGTCGAGAACGCGGACTCCGAGCACGCCGAGTCCATCGGCATGCCCGTCGCGCTCGCCGTCCTGCTGTTCGCCCTGGGCGCGGTGGTCGCCGCCCTGCTTCCGCTGCTGCTGGCCATCGCCGCGCTCGTGCTGGCCTTCGGCGTGGTGACGCTGCTGGCGTTCGCCTTCAACTTCGACGCCTTCCTGGTGACGATCATCACCATGATCGGTACCGGTATCGGCATCGACTACGCGCTGTTCATCGTCAGCCGGTTCCGGGAGGAGCTGGCCCGGCGCGGGGTGACCGGGAAGGGCGGCGGCGCCCAGCACCGCGCCCAGTCCGGCGAGATCGCCGAGGCCGTGGGCGCCTCGATGGCCACCTCGGGGCGCACGGTGCTGTTCTCCGGCGTCGTGGTGGCCATCTCGATGTGCTCGCTGTTCATCGTGAACTCCTCGGTCTTCCGCGAGATCGCCGTCGGGGTGCTGATCGTGGTGTTCTGCACGCTCGCCGCCGCCTGGACGCTGTTGCCCGCGGTGCTCACCATGCTCGGCGCGCGGGTCAACCGCGGATCGCTGCCCACCCGCTTCCAGCCGGCCGACATCCAGCCCGGGGCGCTGGAGAACAGCGGCGGTTGGGCCCGCTGGGCGCACACGATCATGCGGCACCCGATCATCGCCGGGGTGGCCGCGACGGCGATCCTCGTGCTCGCCGCGCTGCCGGTGGGCGGTATGCGCTACGGCATCGACCTGGGCACCGCGTCGCTGACCGGCAAGCCCTCCGCCAAGGCGCAGCAAGTGCTGGTGCACTCGTTCGGTCCCGGGGTGGTCTCGCCGGTGCAGATCATGGTCACCGGGCCGGGCGACACCCCGCTCACAGCCGCGGGCACACAGCAGGCCCAGCAACTGGTCGCCGCCGTTTCGCGCGACGCCCGGGTCGGCACCGTGGACACACAACAGGCCGGCGGGCGGATCCTCATCGACGCCGTGCCCTCGGTCCCGGTCGACTCGTCCGCGGCGACCGCGCTCGTCGAGCACATCCGTAACGATCTGGTGCCGCAGGCCACCGCGCGCACCGGCACGGTCGCGCTGGTCGGCGGCGCCACCGCGGTGTTCCTCGACCTGACGCACGAGACCAATGCCAAGGTGCCCTACATTCTGCTGCTGGTGCTGGGGCTCTCGCTGCTGTTCCTGCTCGTGGTCTTCCGCAGCGTGGTCCTGCCGGTCAAGGCCGTCGTGATGAACCTGCTGGCCACGGCCGCCGCCATGGGGCTGACCGTCGCGGTCTTCCAGTGGGGGCACGGGTCGGGTGTGCTGGGCTTCACCAGCGTCGGATTCCTCCAGGTCTACCTGCCGATCAGCGTCTTCGTGATGCTGTTCGGGCTCTCGATGGACTACGAGGTCTTCCTCATTCGCCGCATGCAGGAGGTGTGGCAGCGCACGCGTGACAACGCGACCGCCGTGGCCACCGGTATCGAGCACACCGCCCGCCCCATCGCCGCGGCCGCCGCGATCATGGTGGCCGTGTTCGGCAGCTTCATGATCGCGAACGTGCTGGAACTCAAGCAGTTCGGGCTCGCCCTGTCCGCGGCGATCGCGCTGGACGCCACCTTGATCCGCCTGGTCCTGGTGCCGGCGCTGATGCGCCTGTTGGGAAACCGGAACTGGTGGATGCCCGCCGTGCTGGCCAGGCTCCTGCCGGCGCAGGCCGCCGACCCGGTGAACGTGCCGAGGCCGGCTCGTGTGCCGGCCATGCCGGTCAGCAGCGATCCGCCGTCCGGCGCCGCCCGCTGAACGGCGGCCGGTGCAAGGGCTTGCGGCGGTTGGGGTCGCGGCCGTCAGCGCGCGGTCAGCGATCGATCAGTGCGCCGCGCCAGGATCGCCGTGTGGACGTCTTCGACATGCTCGCCGATGAACGCCAGGCGCTGGCCGACCGGCTCGATCAGCTCACGACGGCTCAGTTGGCCGCGCCGAGCCTGTGTCACCGCTGGCGGGTCCACGACGTGGCCGCCCACGTGGTGATGGTCTTACAGGTCGCGCCGGGGGAGTTCCTGCGTACCCTGATGTCGTCCCGCGGCAACTTCGACCGGGCGAACGACAAGCTCACCGCGCGCTGGGCCGGGCAACCTCCCGCCGAACTGGCAACGCGACTGCGCCGGCTGGCACGGTCGCGTTTCACACCGCCGGGACAGGGTCCGGAGGCACCATTGGCCGACCTGCTCGTCCACGACCTCGATATCCGCCGGCCGCTGGGTATCACCCGCACCACGGAGCCCGACCGCCTGCACGCGGCGCTGAAGTTCCTTGTGGCCTTCAAGCAACTGCCGGGCGCACCGGGACCGACGCTCGTGTCGCGCGGCTGTCTGGACGGATTGCGCCTGGAGGCCGACGATATCGACTTCACCTGGGGGCGCGGCGCACCGGTGCGCGGGTCGGCGGAGGATCTGCTGCTCGCGATCACCGGCCGCGGGGAAGGGGCCCGGCATCTCGGCGGCGGCGGCGCCGCGACCCTGGCTCGCCGGATCCGGTGACGCACTGGCTGCCGCGCCGCCCGCGTCACACGTCGAGCGTCGCGGCCTGTCCGGACCTGCTTCCTTCGCCGGACCCCGGCCCACCGGGTCGAGTGTCCACCGCGTGGTGCGCCGGGCGAAAGGCCAGCAACGGCAGCTGTTGCGCCAGCTTGCGCCGCGCGCTCGCTGAGGAGTCGTAGTCCCAGCCCACCAGCCACGACAGCGCACGTCTGATCATCGGCGCCGCCAACCGATGCTCGTGCTCGTAGCGGGCCAGCACCTCGGCTGCCTCTTGCTCGCCGAGCCGGCGGTATACGGGCGCGAAGCGGCGACGCCCGACCGCGACTTCGATCGCCGCTCCCGCGCGCACATTGCGGTACCAGTCCGCGCGCTCGCCGAGGCCGGCCACCACGACGTACTCGTCGCGTTCCGGGTCCGCGCGCACGACCTCCAGCATCGTCCGGTAGCGGCGTCCCGTGCTTCGGCCGAGGTGGGTCAGGCGCAGGAAACGGTGACCGAGCAACCAACCGGCGTGCACGTCGTACAACCGCGCGGGCACTCTGAGCAGCCACCGTATGGCCGGTCCCGGCCGCTTGCGCGCGGTCGGGGCGATCGGTCCTCGGCGGGCACTGTCCATGGGATCCCTTCTCTCTCCTACCGACACTGCGCTTCTCTCCTACCGACACCGCTCTCTCCTACCGACACCGCCTCTTCTTGCATTGTGCAATGATGTCGGGGTGTTAACCAACACCACGGCTGTACGGCGTGCCGACCGGACGCGGGTAGCGACGCGAGCCGGCATGGCGCGATGACCGGGCAGCAACCGGTGCCGGCTCCGGAACCCGGCGAGGGCGTGCCGCGGCCGCAGGAGGTCGACGCTCAGCAATTGCTGGAGGCCGCGAGCAGCGCGATCGAGGCGGCGCGCCGACAGGCGGCCCGGCTGTTCGACGCGCCCTTGTCCGCCGAACCCGAATCCGACGATCGAGCCGAGGGCGACACGGCCTGAGCGGGCGGGTCCGAGGATGATGCGGCCAACACGGTGGCCGAAGCCGGCTACCAGCCGGGCAGTCCGGGCAGATCCGCGGGCGGTTCGCCGCCGGCCTCGGTGAACGCGCGCAGCGCCGCGATCAGGTCGGCCCGCCGTTCGGGCTCCATCGCCTCCACGATCGTGGTGATCTGGGCTCTGCGGTTCTCGGTCGCCTGGCGCACGACCTGCCGGCCGGCGTCGGTCAGGCTCAGCTGCACTTGTCGACGGTTGTCGGGGTTGGCCAGTTTGTCGACCATGCCGGCCGCGGAGAGCCGTTCGACCATGCGCAGCGCGGTGGACGGGTTGACCTCCAGGTGCTCGGCCAGGCGGGCCAGGCTGCCGGGTCCGCGCGA
>JBOHCW010000660.1:0-8197 GCA_050725375.1 Actinocrinis sp.
GGGGCGCGGATCTCGGCGGGGAAGTTCGGCAGCGTCGACAGATCGTTGCCGAACGAGGCGGTGCGCGAGGTGAACTGGTCGCCGGTCAGCTGCATGCCGTCGCCCGAGTCCCCGGCGAAGCGGATCACGACGCGGTCCAGGCGCACGACCGGCTTGCCGGACGCGCCGGCGGTGGCGGCCTCAGAACTCGGGGACGTCGCGGACGGCTCGGTGACTGTCACGGATCTCAGACCTCGTTCCCTGGCGGTTCGCGGCGCCGTTGTCGGCAGGGTCAGGGAAGCGTTCGGTCCTTGAGCCGCGCCGTACCCGCGATAAAGGGCCAGCCCGGCAGATAGCGAGCTCGAGTCTTAAGGGTGACCGAGGGATGGATTGCCGGGCTCGTGGGCCGATGACCTTCGCCTGGCCGCGTTGTCGTCAGTCGACGCAGCACCGCTGCGCCTCCCTCCTCCGCCTTGCCAGACTCGGCCCTCGACCCACGAGCTGATCCGGCATCCATCCCTCGGTCACCCTTAAGCGCTTCACAAGGCGGCGGTTGGACGCTCAGGCTGCAAACGTCCCGGCCCGTGCCGGTGACCAGTCGCGACGAACGGAGAGTCAGGGTATGACGATTCTCTCCAGCAGCCCCGCGGCTGCGGAGGTGGACGCCGCGGCCGACCCGGCCGCCCTGCCCCATCAGGCCCCGCACAAGCCGCCGGCCGCGGCGGCGCGGCGCACGCTGCGCGAGGCGACCGAGGAGCTGCGCGTCCGCCGGCGTGAGGCGTACGACGGGCCGAGCGCGCAGGCCACCGAGCGGCAGAAGGCCAAGGGCAAGCTGACCGTCCGCGAGCGCCTTGAGCTGCTGTTCGACGAGGACTCGTTCACCGAGATCGAGCCGATGCGCCGGCACCGGGCCGCCGGCTTCGGCCTGGAGCGTCAGCGTCCGTACACCGACGGCGTGGTGATCGGCTGGGGCACCGTCTACGGCCGCACCGTGTTCGCGTACGCACACGACTTCCGGATCTTCGGCGGCGCGCTGGGCGAGGCGCACGCCGAGAAGATCCACAAGGTGATGGACCTGGCGCTGGCCGCCGGCGCGCCCATCGTCGGGCTCTGCGACGGCGCGGGCGCCCGGATCCAGGAGGGGGTCACCGCGCTGGCCGGCTACGGCGGCATCTTCCAGCGCAACACCCGCGCGTCCGGGGTGATCCCGCAGATCACCGTGGTGCTCGGCCCGTGCGCCGGCGGCGCCGCCTACTCCCCCGCGCTGACCGACTTCATCTTCATGGTCCGCGAGACCTCGCAGATGTTCATCACCGGACCCGACGTGGTCGAGGCGGTGACCGGCGAGAAGATCAGCCAGAACGGGCTGGGCGGCGCGGACGTGCACGCGAGCGTGTCGGGCGTGGCCAGCTTCGTGCACGACGACGAGGTCGAGTGCCTGGCCGACGTGCGCTACCTGCTGGCCACCCTGCCGCAGAACAACCGGAGCCTGCCGCCGGTGCGCCCGACCGACGACCCGGCCGGCCGGCGCGCGCAGAACGTGCTGGACCTGGTACCCGTCGAGCCCGGCCGCGCGTACGACATGCGCGCGGTGATCGCCGAACTGGTGGACGACGGCGAGTTCCTGGAGATCCAGCAACAGTGGGCCGGCAACATCCTGTGCGCCTTCGCCCACCTGGACGGGCACCCGGTCGGCATCGTGGCCAACCAGCCCTCGGTGCTGGCCGGGGTGATGGACATCGACGCCTCGGACAAGGCGGCCCGGTTCGTACAGACCTGCGACGCGTTCAACATCCCGATCGTCACGATGCTCGACGTGCCCGGTTTCCTGCCCGGCAGGGAGCAGGAGCACGGCGGCATCATCCGGCACGGCGCGAAGCTGCTGTACGCGTACTGCGCGGCGACGGTGCCGCGGATCCAGCTGATCGTGCGCAAGGCGTACGGCGGCGCGTACATCGTGATGGACTCGCGCTCGATCGGCGCGGACCTCTCGTTCGCCTGGCCGACCAACGAGATCGCGGTGATGGGCGCCGAGGGCGCGGCGAACGTGATCTTCCGCAAGCAGATCGCGGCGTCCCCGGACCCCGAGGAGACCCGCGAGCGGATGATCCGCGAGTACCGCGACGAGCTGATGCACCCGTACTACGCGGCCGAGCGCGGCCTGGTCGACGACGTGATCGACCCGGCCGAGACCCGCGCTGTGCTGATCCGCTCGCTGGCGATGCTGCGCAACAAGCACGCGGACCTGCCCGACCGCAAACACGGAAACCCTCCGGTATAGGCGGACCCCATGACTCTGATGGACGAACGGAAAAGCCGGCCCGCCGTGCGCGGCGGCGCCGCGGACCTCCCCCTCCCGACCGCGACCGCGCCGACCGATCCCCCGCTCCCGGCCGGCGACCGGGAGGCTGGTTCAGCTCCCCGGAGCGCGGCGATCACGCCGGACGGCGCGTACACCGACGACGTGCTGCGCATCGTGCGCGGCACGCCGAACCCCGAAGAGCTGGCCGCCCTGGTCGCGGTGCTGCTGATCACCCGGCGCGCCCGTGAGCAGGCCGGCGGGGACCGGCCGGGCCACGGCGATGAGGCGGACGAGTCAGCACCCGAAGCAGCGCACGAAGCAGCTTGGCGATCGGCCCGGCCCCGGCGGCTCTACACCGCGCCCGGCTCCTGGGCGGCCGGGCGATGAACGGCCCGCGCCGGCGCGCACAGCGCCGACCGGGATATCCGCGGACCGACCCCGCCGAGCGCGGGTCGGCAGGAAGGAGAGCGCCGTGGCTACGGCTACCACCAGCGGCAAAGCGGGCGCGGCCAGGGACGGCGGCCGGGCGCGGCTGCGGGCCGTTCCCGCGGGCGGGTCGGTGGCCCGACTGCGTTACCGCACAGTGCACGGTTACCGCCGCGCGTTCCGGATGGCGGGCAACGGGCCGGCCGTCCTGCTGATCCACGGGATCGGCGACTCCTCGGAGACCTGGGCGCCGATCATCCCGGGACTGGCCCAGCACTACCGGGTGATCGCGCCCGACCTGCTCGGGCACGGGCACTCGGACAAGCCGCGGGCCGACTACTCGATCGGCGGCTACGCCAACGGGATGCGCGACCTGCTCTCGGTGCTCGGCATCGACCGGGTCACGCTGGTGGGCCACTCGCTCGGCGGCGGCATCGCCATGCAGTTCGCGTATCAGTACCCTGAACGGACCGAGCGGCTCGTGCTGGTGTCCACCGGCGGGGTCGGGCGCCAGGTGACCCCGCTGCTGCGGGCCGCCTCGCTGCCCGGCGCCGACCTGCTGCTGTCCGCGCTGAACCTGCCCGGCATGCGCTCGCAGATCGGCTGGGCGGTCAAGCTGCTGCAGGCGACCGGCACCCGGCTGGGCATCGACGGCCCGGACGTGCTGCGCGTGGTCGACGCGCTGCCGGACACCGAGGCGCGCGCCGCGTTCATCAGGACCCTGCGCGCGGTGGTGGACTGGCGCGGCCAGGTCGGCACGCTGCTGGACCGCTGCTACCTGACCGAGGGCATGCCCACGATGCTGGTGTGGGGCGACAAGGACCCGATCCTGCCCGCGCTGCACGCCGGACTCGCGCACGTGGCGATGCCCGGCAGCCGCCTTGAACTGTTCCCGGACACCGGGCACTTCCCGTTCCACACCGAGCCGCAGCGCTTCCTGCACATCCTGCGCGACTTCATCGAGTCCTCCGAGCCGGCCAGCTTCGCGCCGGAGCAGTGGCGCCAGATGCTGCGCAACCGCAAGCCCGAGATGCGGCCGAAGGGGTCAGGCCCGTCCGCCGGCGAGAGCGGCGGCGCGCGCATCAGCACCCTGCCGCGCCGGGCCGCCTGACCGGGCCGGGACGGGAGATCGACCGAGCTTTCCGAGGTTCCACGGATTCATGCACGAGGAGGGCGCCATGACCCGATACCTGTCCGCGCCGCGACCCGGCGCGCCGACATCGGGGCTGCGGATGTTCTGCTTCCCCTACGCGGGCGGCGGCGCGTCCACCTACGCCAACTGGCAGCGCTCGCTCGGCCCGCGGGTGCGGGTGCTGCCGGTGCACCTGCCCGGCCGGGAGGGCCGGATGGCGGACCAGCGGTTCACCGACCTGGACGAGCTGACCGCCGACCTGGACTGGGAGCTGGACGAGGAGCTGGACCAGCCGCACGTCTACTTCGGCCACAGCATGGGCGCGCTGATCGCGTTCAGCCTGGCGCTGCGCCGCTTCGAGCGCGGGGCGAGCCTGCCGCGCGCGCTGATCCTGGCCGCCTACCGCGCGCCGCACCTGTCGCCGCCGAAGATCGGCGACGTGGACGCGCCGGACCGGGAGCTGGTCGAGGTGCTCAGCGCCCTCGGCGGCATCCCGGACGCGGTGCTCGAACACCCGCAGTGGCTCAGCACCCTGCTGCCGATCGCGCGCGACGACCTGCAGCTGTGCGCCACCGTGCCGCCGCGCGAGCAGCAGCCGATGCCGGTGCCGATCCACGTGTTCGCCGGCCGCGACGACCCGCTGGTGGCCCCGATCGAGATGGGCGAGTGGTCCCGGCACACCGCGGACGAGTTCGAGATGCGGATCCTGCCCGGCCGGCACTTCTTCATCAAGGAGCGCGAGGCCCATTTCCTGGACCACCTCGGGCACCTGATGGACCGTTACGTCGGCGACGGGCGTCCGCTGGCGCATCTGGCGAACACCGCCTGAGAGGGCGGGTGCGTCGGGCAGTCCAAGCAGTACAACATCAGCATCGATATATAAGGAGTACGCGAGGCAAGCCGAACCACGGACCCGGCAGGGCCGCCGTCGCGCCAGGCGGCCGGGCCGGGCCTTCGCCCTGCCTTGGCGGGGCCGGTGACCTGCGGCGCTTCGGCCGGGCGACTCACCCAACCGCAAGAGGTGCTTTAGCACTCGATTCGAACATCGGCGCTGGACGCTTTTCCCTTTCGACGGCCTGGAGTAGTTCATGCGTTGGGACAACTTGTACGTGGCGGGCTTCGGCGCCTACGTCCCGGAGAAGATCGAGACCGCCGACGAGGCGGTCGCGCAGGGCCGGTACACCGAGGGCGAGAAGGTCGCCAACGGCATCCGGGCCGTGCACGTGGCGGACCAGCGGACCGAGGCGCCGGCCGTGATGGCCGCCGCCGCCGGGAACCTGGCCGTCGAGCGCTCGGGCATCGCGCACGAGAAGTTCGACCTGGTCGTGCACGCGGGCATCGGCCACCAGGGCCAGGAGTTCTGGCAGCCGGCCTCGTACGTGCACGACAACACCGTGCACGGACCGGCCGCCGCGATCGAGATCAAGCAGGGCTCCAACGGCGGCCTGGCCGCGTTCGAGCTGGCCGCCTCGTGGGTCACCGCCCGCCCGGGCACCGCCGCGCTGGTCACGGCCGGCGACTCCTTCCACCTGCCCTACTTCGACCGCTGGAACAGCGACGACCAGCAGGTGTACGGCGACGGCGCCGGCTCCGCGGTCCTGTCCACCTCGGGCGGCTTCGCCAAGGTGATCTCCACCGCCTCGGTCGCCGACTCCACCCTGGAGCCGATCTACCGCGGCCCGGACGCCTGGACCGTCGCGCCCTTCCCGAACGGCGGCAAGGTCGACCTGCGCGGCCGCAAGCGCGCGTACCTGGCCACCGGCGAGGACCTGTACGACTCGACCATCGAGCGGATGAGCAAGAGCCTGTTCGCGGTGGTGGACAAGGTCTTCGAGGGCACCGGCCACGACATGACCACCGTGGACTACCTGATCCACGCCAACACCGGCAAGTCCATCGTCGAGTGGGCCTTCTACCGGCCGCTGGGCCTGGACCACTCGCGCACCGTCTACGACTGGGGCTGCGACTACGGCCACATGGGCGCGGCCGACCACCTGGTCAACCTGGAGTACGTCGTGCGCAGCGGAAAGGCGAAGGCGGGCGACAAGGTCCTGACGATCGGCGTCGGCACCGGCTTCATGTGGACCGCCATCCTGCTCGAACTGCTCGAAACCCCGAGCTGGTAGACCCGCGGCCCGCGGATCCGGAACCGAGGAGGCAATCCATGACCACGGTCGCCGACACCCGGAGCCCTGCCGACGCGCAGGAGCCCGGGGCCAGGCCCGAACCGCTCGCCGCGCTGCAGGCCCTGGCGCGCGCCAAGTCCCTGGCCGCCCGGTACGCCGAGGTGGCGCCGCTGCTGGCGCAGATCGCGCGCGGCGAGAACGCCGACGCCGACCTGGCCAAGGCCGGCCGCGCGCTGGCCAAGGTCGCCCCGGCCGCGATCGTCGAGGCCAACCCCGGCCAGCCGGTCGTCAAGACGGCGGTCGCCGGGCACTCCACCGTCGCCGCGCTGGTGCCGCCGCTGACGGCGGAGCTGGCCCGGCACGGTCTGGTGCTCGACATCACCCTGGGCGACTTCGACGGCTACCTGCGCGAGCTGCAGGAGACCGACAGCCCGCTGTACGCCGAGGGCGTCAGCCTCGCGCTGGTCGTGCTCGACCAGCAGGCCGTGTTCGACGAGCTGCCCGAGGTGTGGCGGGTCGAGGACCTGGAGCGGGCCGCCACCGCCAAGCTGGCCCAGCTGGACCGGCTGGCCGAGAAGTACACCGGCCGCAGTTCCGCGACGCTCGTTCTCAACACCCTGCCGCTGCAGCGCGTACACACCCACCAGCTGGTGGACCTGCGCTCGCGCGCGGCGCTGGGCATCGCCTGGCGCGAGTTCAACGCCGGGCTGCTGCGCCTGGCCGCCAAGTACCAGCGCGTCGCGGTCATCGACCTCGATCCGCTGGTCGCGGCCGGCGGCCCGGTCGGCGACCCGCGCCTGGCCTCGTACGCCAAGGCGCACCTGGGCGACGAGGTGCTGGGCCGGTACGCGCGCGACGTGGCGCACCTGGCCCGCACCGCGCGCGGCCTGACCAAGAAGGTCCTGGTGCTGGACCTGGACAACACCCTGTGGGACGGCGTGCTGGGCGACGACGGCGCCGACGGCATCGAGATGGCCACCACCTACCGCGGCGAGGCGTTCGGCAACTTCCAGCGGATCGCAAAGCAGATCGGCTCGCAGGGCGTCCTGCTCGCGGTCAGCAGCAAGAACGACCAGGAGCCGGTCGAGGAGGTGCTGCGTACGCACCCTGACATGGTGCTCAGGGACACCGACTTCGTGCGGGTCAACGCCAACTGGAACCCGAAGGACGCGAACCTGCGCGACATCGCGGCGCGGCTCAACCTGGGCGTGGACAGCTTCGTGTTCGCCGACGACTCGCCCTTCGAGACGGGCCTGGTGGCCGCGAGCCTGCCGGAGGTGGCGGTGGTCCGGCTCGACGAGGAACCGGCGCTGCACATCGCCAGGCTGCTCGCGGACGGCTGGTTCGACGTGCTCGAACTGACCGCCGAGGACCGCGAGCGCGCCGCGCTGTACCGCACCGACGCGGCCCGGCAGGACCTGCTGGAGGACTCCGGCTCGTACGAGGAGTACCTGGCGGACCTGGGCGTCTGGCTCACGGTGGCCCCGGTCACCGAGGCCGAGGTCGCGCGGGTCTCGCAGCTGTCGCTGCGCAGCAACCAGTGCAACCTCACCACGCTGCGCCTACAGCCCGACGACGTGCGCGCGATGGCGCAGAGCCCGGAGCACATCACGCTCTACCTGCGCTCGGGCGACAAGTTCGGCGACAACGGGCTGATCGGCGCGCTGTTCGTCTCCAGGCAGGCCGACGGCCTGACCATCGACAACTACATCATGAGCTGCCGCGTCCTGTCCCGGGGCATCGAGCAGGCCGCCGTCGGCGCCCTGCTGGCCCACGCGAAGGAGGCGGGCCTCGGCCCGGTGCGCGCGAGCTACCGGCCGACCAAGAAGAACCACCGGGTACGCGACTTCTGGCCCTCGTTCGGCTTCGAGCGCAGCGGCGGGAGCGAGCAGGCCCCGGACTACGGCCACGACCTGGCGGTGCTGCCGGAGATCCCCGGCCACCTGCGCCTCGACGCCACGATCGAAAGGTAGAACACCGATGAGCACTCTGACCGAGGAGCGGTTCCTGGAGATCGTCCGGGACGAGCTGGACCTGCCGCTGCTGGAGAACGACCTGGAGAACGACTTCGACCAGGTCGTCGCGTGGGACTCGCTGTACCTGCTGCGCTTGGTCGCGGCGGTCGAGGACGAGACGGGCAACCGGGTCCCGGTCGGCCGGCTGTTCTCCAAGCGCAGCCTGCGCGACATCTACACCACCATCGCCGGCGTCTGAGCGGGCGGGCTCCACGGC
>JBOHCW010000661.1:0-3049 GCA_050725375.1 Actinocrinis sp.
CCATACAACCAAGTATGGGGACGACCCGGCGCCTTGCCAGGGCCGCCGCTAGGCCGTTTCGCTGTGCCGTCCCCGGCATACACGGCACACCGAAAGCCCCGATTGCGTTGCGTGAGTCCCGAAACGGAATCAAACGACCTCTGATAGCGCAGATGTGCCCATTCCGGCCACAAAGGTTGCCCGGACCGCAGAACGCTTATTACCTTGGCCGAGTGAACGCACCAGGGGTGCCGGCCCCGCTCCCGGATCGACCGCCGACCGACGCCCCGTCCCATCCCCATCCCTATCCCCAGCCCGGCGCGTCTGCCGGCGCGCTCGACGGCGCGACGCTGCCCGCGTCCGCCCGGCTGGGCCTCGACTTCGACCCCGACCGGCTCGCCCGCGATCTGGACGCGCTCAGCGGCACCACGTGGGCTCTGCAGAACACGTATTCGTCGGACGGCACGGTGGCCTCGGCCGCGATCGACTGGCGGGTGCTACCGCTGCGCAACGTCGGCGGCGATCCGCGTCGCACCGATCCCGGCGGTCCCGGCCTGGTCGACTTCGCCGACACGCCCTGGCTCGGTCGGGCCCCGTACCTCGCCGAGGTGCTGGCCGCCGTTCCGGCGCCGCTGCGCGCGGCCCGGCTGATGGCGCTCGGCCCCGGTGCGCTCGGACCAGACCACTTCGACACCAAGCAGGGCCTGGCCTGGGGCTTCGCGCGGCTGCACGTGCCGGTGAGCACCACCCCCGAGGCGCGGCTGTACCTCGACGGCGCGCAGCACCACTGGCAGCCCGGCAGCTTCTGGTACGGCGACTTCAGCCGCACCCACCGGGTCGAGAACCCCGGCACGGGCCGCCGCGTGCACCTGGTCGTCGACGTGATGCCGACCAAGGAACTGCTCGGTTTGTTCGCCACCTCGGCCGGTGCCTCGATCGACCCGGCGAAGGTGCCGCTCGCGCGCGATCCGGTGCCGCTGAGCGCGCGAGAGGCCGCGCGGTGCGCCGTCACCTTCGAGCTGCCCGAGTCCTTCGCCGACCTGGAGGAGCCCGAAGGCGGCTTCCTGCGGCCGCAACCGAGCCTGGCCGCGCGGATCGACGTCGGCGACGGCGCGACGCCGTCGCCCGTACTCACCCTCGACGGCGAGCCGACCTTTGGACTCGTGCACGTCGGTGACCTGGAGTTCCGATTCACCGCCTGGACCGAGGAGCGCACCATCCAGATCACCGGGATCGGCGACGGGGTCCGCGTCGTCCTGCGCAGCCGCGTGCAGGACCGCGAGTGCCGGGCCGAACTGCCAGCGGAGCGGGTATGACGAACCAGGCCGAGTCAACGTCCTTACCCGCTTCGACCGCGCATCTCGACTCAGCAGCCGTACTCGCCCCGCCCCTCCCGCCGAGCACGCCGGGCGCCCGGCTGCGCGCGGGAGTGAGTCGGTTCTCGATCAACCGGGACTTCGGCCGCTACTGGTTCGGCCAGTCGCTCAACGCGGTGGCCGGCCGCAGTATCAATCTACTGTTTCCGCTGGTGGCGGTGGTCAGCCTGCATGCCAGTACCGCCGCGGTCGGCCTGGTCAACGCCGCGCAGTACGCGCCCGTGCTGTTGCTCAGCCTGTACGCCGGCGGCTGGATGGTCGGCAAGGCGCGCAGGCCGATCATGGTCGCCGCCAACCTGCTCAGCGCGGCGTTCCTCGCGGTCGTGCCGATCGTGTCAGGCCTCGGCTCGCTGCACATCGGTGTCCTGTACGCGGTGATCTTCGCGATCGGCGCGGCCACCTCGTTCAGCGACGTGTGTTCGCTCGCTTACACGACCGAGCTGGTCGAGCCCGGGCAGCTGATGGCGGCCAACAGCCGTCTGGAGACCACGTCGTCGATCGCCACGGTCGCGGCGCCCGGCTTCGGCGGCCTGCTGATGGGCTGGTTCGGCGGCTCGACCTCGCTGACCGTCTGCGCCGCCGCGTACCTGGCCGCCGGCCTGTCGATCCTCACCGTCCGCCGGCGCCGCGCGATGACCCGCGCCGAAGCCGCGGCGGCGCTCGTACAGGCCACCGATCAGACGGTTGACACACAGCGGCCGAGAACGGACGCCGCGCCGGGCAGCCCCGGCGAGTCCCAAGATTCGAACCCTGACACGGTTTCCACCGCCGTGACCGACTCTGCGATCGACTCCGCGAACAGCTCCGGCTCCGGCACGCTCGTGCGCATCAAGCAGGGCGTCCGCTTCACCTGGCGGGTGCCGCTGCTGCGCTACATCGACCTGCTCGCCGCGTGGTTCAACCTCTTCGAACAGGCGGTCCTCACGCTGTACGTCGTCTACGCCGTGCGCACACTCGGCTTCTCGGCCGGCCTGCTCGGCCTGACGATGACGATCGGCGGTCTGGGCCCCGTCCTGGGCCCGGCGCTGGCGGCGAGGATGGGCCGCCGCTTCGGCGCGGCGCGAACCATGATCCTGACGATGGCGATGGCGACCGTCGCACCGTTGCTCATCCCGGTCGCGCACGGCTCGAAACCGATGGCGTTCGTCCTGTGCACCGTGGCGTTCGTCGTATACGGGTTCGGACTCACCGTGTTCAACGTGTTCATCGTCACCGCGCAGCAGCGCACCACGCCGGAGCATCTGCTGCCCCAGGTCGCCGCGACCAAGCGGTTCGCCGCATACGGCACGATCGGCATCGGCGCGGCCGTCGGCGGCGTGGCCGGCGAATGGCTGGGCCTGCGCCCGGCGCTGTACGCGGCGGTGATCGCCCTGGTCATCGGTTGGGCGGCGTTCAGCGTGGTCCTGCTGCGAAGCGGCTCGACCGGCGACGGCGGACCCGACGAAGTCCCGGCGTCCGCCCTCGAACCGATCGGTTAGGCGCTGCCCTGCCGGCCGCGTCGGGCGCGCTCGGCTCTCAGACCTCTCAGACCTCTCAGACCCCACACACCCCTCAGATCCCTGGCTTCCATCCGGGCTTGAGCCAGGCCAGGTCCAACTCCCGCGCCGTCAGCGCGACGAGCCGGGCCAGCAGCGCCGACTCCGCGCAGAGCCCGAGCACCTCGGCCAGTGCGGCCTGCGCGGCGGCCACGTGCG
>JBOHCW010000662.1:0-4695 GCA_050725375.1 Actinocrinis sp.
CGTGAATGTCGTCCTCCACGAAGAGCGGCTCGAAGCCGACAACGTGATGGAGATCTTCGCCCAGTACGACCTGATCGTCGACGGCACCGACAACTTCGCCACCCGCTACCTGGTCAACGACGCCTGCGTGCTGCTGAACAAGCCGTACGTCTGGGGTTCGATCTACCGTTTCGACGGCCAGGCCGCGGTGTTCTGGTCGGAATACGGGCCCTGCTACCGCTGCCTCTATCCGGAGCCCCCGCCCCCCGGCATGGTCCCCTCCTGCGCCGAGGGCGGCGTGCTGGGAGTGCTGTGCGGCTCGATCGGCGCCGTCCAGGTCACCGAGGCGATCAAGCTGCTCACCGGCATCGGCGAGCCGCTGGTCGGCCGGCTGATGGTCTACGACGCTCTGGAGATGTCCTACCGCACCGTGAAGGTGCACAAGGACCCCGAGTGCGCGATCTGCGGCAAGAACCCGACCGTCACCGAACTGATCGACTACGAGGCGTTCTGCGGCGTGGTCTCCGACGAGGCCGTCGCGGCCGCCAAGGACTCGACGATCACCCCGCGCACCCTCAAGGAGTGGATCGACGCCGGCGAGAAGATCGAGATCATCGACGTGCGCGAGCCCGCCGAGTACGAGATCGTCTCGATCCCCGGCTCCACGCTGATCCCGAAGAACGAGTTCATCATCGGCGAGGCGCTGTCGCGGCTGCCGCAGGACAAGCGCATCGTCCTGCACTGCAAGACCGGCATCCGCTCCGCCGAGGTGCTCGCGCTGGTGAAGGCGGCCGGCTTCGCCGACGCCGTGCACCTCAGTTCGGGCGTGGTCGGCTGGGTCAACCAGATCGAGCCGGAGAAGCCGATCTACTGATTGTCTGACGAATCGCCGAACGGCTGTCGCTGCATCTGACGCAGCGGCAGCCGTTTCGCATCAGGATTGCTTTGTCGTCGATACCTACAGGCGTATCCACAGGCACCCGTAGAGGCATCTACAGCCAGGCACCTGCAGGCACCTACAGCGCGCCCTTGCGCTGTAGGTGCGTGAACGCGAAGTACCCCGGAATCACCGGGAGATACGTGCGCAGCAGTCGGAACAGGAACACCGCCGGCGTGCCGACGGACGCCGGCAGCCCGCCGATACTCGTCAGCGCACCGGCCATGGCCAGTTCGACGGTCCCGATGCCGCTCGGCACCGGAATGACCGACCCGACCGCTTGCGCGGTGAGGAACACCACCGCGGTCGTCGGATAGGAGATGTGCGCGTGCGGCTGAATCGCGAAGATCGACGCCCACAGGCACAGGGCGTTCATCAGTGACAGCAAGATCGTGCCGCCCAGCCCGATCGCCAGCTTGCGCGGGTTCTGCGCCACGTCCAGCAACCGGGGCAGCGTGCCCTCGAAGAACGGCTTGAGCCGGATCACCGCGAACTTGCGCAGCGGCGACACGCTGATCGTGATCATGATGATCACCGCGAGCGAGAGCAGGATCGCGATCACCACGGTCGACGGCGCCGAGCTGCTGTGCCCGGTGCTGCCGGTGTTCGCGGCGAAGCTGAACGCCGCGATCAGCGCGATGTGCATGATGAAGCTGACCGCTTGGGAGGCGCCCACCGCGCTGACCGCCGGTCCGGTCGCGATGCCCTGTTTCTGCAGGTAGCGCGTGTTGAGCGCGACGCCGCCGACCGCCGCCGGGGCGACGATGGACACGAAGCCGGCCGCGACCTGCACCAGGAAGTTGCGCACGGTCGGCAGGTGCTCGGGGATGAACCCGGTCAGCACCATGCCCGCCGCGATGTAGGTCGTCGCCGAGGCCAGCACCGCGACGACCGCCCACCACGGCGAGGCGGTGGACAGGATCGTGGCCGGGCTGATCTTCGAGCTGGCCAGCTGATACAGCACCAGATACGCGGCGACGCAGCCCGCCCCGACCGTGAGCAGCGTGCGCGGCTTGAGGCGCTCCAGCTTCACCGGTTCGGCGACGCGTGTGGCCTGCGGCTGGTACGTCAGGATCTGCTCGCGGATGCGCTGTAGGAGGTCCTTCGACTTACGCACCGCCGCACGCGTCGTGCGCGTAAGGACGACCGGTTGCAGCATGGGCATCGCGCCGCCGACAGCGTCCGCGCCGAGCACCTGAGCGCCGATGCGTACCGTGCGCTCGGGTCCGTAACGCAGCGCAAGGGTCGCCATCAGTTCGGCGGTGTCGAGCCGTGACTGCAGCGTGCTGGCCGCGATCTCGCCGTTGCGCAGGTCGAGCAGCCAGACCTGGCCGTCCCGGTCGACCATCAGCGAGTCGAGGGCGAACCGGCGGTGCGCCACCTGGTGCTGGCGCATCTGCTGCTGGATCTGCCATATCCGGGTCAGCAGCTCGTCGGTCAGCTCGTCCGGTCCGAGGTTGTCGAGCGTGCGCCCTTCGACGCGTTCGTACGCGAGCAACGCCGCGTCCGCGCTGAGCTCACGCACTGCCAGCAGCTTCGGCGTGCGGATGCCCGCGTCGTGCAGCGCATAAGACATCAGGGCTTCCTGATCCACCGCGCGGCGCAGCGACAGCAGGTTGCGACGCTGCGCAGGGCCGCGCAGCCTGATGCGCCGGTAGAGCCGGTAAACAAGGCCGACTGCCTGCCGGTCGCGGTCCAGGACCGTCACGTCGAGCAGGCGGCCGTCATGGGTGTCGGCCTCGTAGCGGCGGGTGTCCTCGGTCTCGCCGACCCAGCGAACAGCGACCGGCTGCAGGCCCGCGTCGAACAGCGCGGTGACGACGTCGTGTCCGGTCGGGCGTGCGTTCACGACGCCGCGTGTGTAACGCCAGCCGAACGCGACAGTGCGGCCGAACAGGAAGGTCACCATCAGGCCGACCAGCGCGCTGTTGCCGTTGATCAGCGTGGCGACCGCATACGTCAGCACGCACGACCAGGTGAAGGTTCGCAGGGCGGGCCGGTCGCCGAAGCCGATGATGGTGATGAACGCGATGACGGTGGCGATATATACGTGCAGCGGCGTGGTGGTGCTGCTGGCCAGATGGCGCGTCAGCACCTCGGACAGCCACTCCGGCGAGGCGTCCGAGTCGATCCACAGGTTGAGAAGAGACGCGCCGACGTACGCGCCCGCCGCCGCTATGACGCCGTCTGCGACGCGTCTGCCCTCGCGCCGGTAAAGGCGTTCGACCGCCAATCCGACCGGGATGACGGCGGTGGCGATGTTCGTCAGCAGCGTGATGGTGGACAGGAACAGCTGGGGCGCGAGCGTGATGCTGTTGTGCAGGTCGGTTTCGAGGCCGGTCGTGGTGCTCGCGCCCGGGATGGCGAGCAGCAGCACGACGCCGATCACCGCGGTCTCGAACAGCAGCCGCATCAAGTCGGGGGGACGTCTTATCCGGCGCGGCTCCGGAGGTTCGTCCACGGTGATCTCGGTCGCCAGCACCGTCGCGGTCACGGGTTTGGGCACGCCGGAGACGGACTCGGCCATGTCGCGCATGGTCCGGCCGTCGCCGTTGAAGCTCACCGAAGTCCCGTCTTCGTCTTCACGATTTCCCGCGATCCCGACCCGCGTGTGCACACTCGTCCCTATCGTTACCTATCCCGGTGCTTCTACGCAGCCTGGGTGTGCGGCGCGCCAGCATTGACCGCGGATATCCTGACGGCTTCCGGCGATCGGGAAATCCATCCGAAGGTTGATTGTGACGCAGGCAGGCGTAGTTCCAGCGGGTGACTCCGAGGTGTCCGCGTTCGCCCTGCGCGTGCTCGGCGCGGTCGAGTCGATCCCGTGCGGCAAGGTGATGACGTACGGCGATATCGCCGAATACCTCGAGGCCGGCGGCCCGCGCCAGGTGGGGGCGGTGATGTCCGGACACGGCGGCTCGGTGCCGTGGTGGCGGGTCGTGAACGCGTCGGGCATGCTGCCGCCACAACTGCGCGGTGAAGCCGCCCAGCGGTACGAGCAGGAGGGCACGCCGTACGACCTGTCTCGCGAACGGGTGAATTTGCGCCTCGCGCGGTGGGACGGCCGCTGAATTTCATCCGCCGCACCCGCCGCATCCGCCGGACTTCGCTGAGTCAGCACTTAGCGCGAGAGTTATCCACAGGTGATTTCCGAGTTTGCCACCGTTGTCGGCGGTTTGTGCTCTCATGGCCATTGCCGGTTCTTTGAGCCGGACGGGGACTCGACCGGAAGGAGGCTGAGATGAGCGAACCCGCCACCGTGCGTCACGAAACGTCCGGCGGCGCGCGTGCCAGGCGCGCCGACGCGCCGTTCCGCCTGCTTCGGCCGTCTGCGGTCGCTCCCGGCGAGGGCCCACGCCTCGACCCCGCCCAGCGCGAGGTGGTCGCGCACCGCGGCGGCCCGCTGCTCGTGCTCGCCGGGCCGGGCACCGGCAAGACGACGACCCTGGTCGAGGCGGTACTCGACCGCACGCGCGGCCCGGAGGCGCTGAGCGCGGACGAGATCCTGGTGCTGACCTTCAGCCGCGCCGCGGCGGCCGAACTGCGCGACCGGATAGGGGCGCGGCTCGAGCCGGGCGCCGGGGCGCCGACCGCGACCACCTTCCACTCGTTCTGCTTCGCGCTGGTCGGGCAGCACCAGCAGCCGGAGCTGCTCGGCGAGCCGCTGCGGCTGCTGTCCGGCCCGGAACAGGACGTGGTGATCCGTGAACTGGTGCGCGGCACGGTCGAGCCGGGCGGCTGGGGCGTCGGCCCCGGCGGCTGGCCGCAGGCGCTGCGCG
>JBOHCW010000663.1:0-2669 GCA_050725375.1 Actinocrinis sp.
GGCCATACCTGTCGGCGAGCATCAGCAGATGTTCGGCCAGCTCCGGGGCCTCGGCGAGGTCGAACTCGAAGTCCCGGCCGAGCGCGCCGAGCCAGACCGCCAGCATCTCGACCTCGTTCGAGCCCAGCAGCACCGAGCAGGTGTTCTCGTCGACCACCTCGACTGGGCCGAGGTTCGCGGGGAGCCGCTGAGCGATGACGTCGGCCGGTGCGTGCACCGTGATCCGCGCCTGATACGCCCACGACGCGCGTGAGACGCCGTGTGCGACGTACGCAGCGAGGTCCGCAGCAGGCAGCTCACGTGGCGTGAATCGTGGGCCGGTAGGCGTGCGCGGATCGATGCGGTCGACGCGGTAGGTGCGCCACGCGTCGCGCTGCACATCCCACGCGACGAGATACCAGCGACGCCCCCAGTTCACGAGGCGGTACGGCTCTACCTCGCGGCGGCTCGCCGTGCCGTCGTGCGCCTGATAGTCGAAACGCAGCCGCTCGTGGTCGCGGCAGGCCGCGGTGATCGCGGTGAGCACGTCGGCCGACACCTGCGAGCCACGGCGGTCCGGTGCGGGCGGCACCGGGATCGTGAAGCTCTGCAGGGTGTTGATGCGCCGCCGCAGCCGGGACGGCATCACCTGCTCCAGTTTCGCCAGCGCGCGCAGCGCCGACTCCTCGATTCCGGCCACCGAGCCGACGGTCGCGGTCCTCAGGCCGACGGCGACCGCGACGGCCTCCTCGTCGTCGAGCAGCAGCGGCGGGAGCGCCGCGCCCGCGCCGAGCCGATACCCGCCGACCGCGCCGCGCGTGCCGTGCACCGGATAGCCGAGCTCGCGCAGCCGGCCGACGTCGTTGCGCACCGTCCGCGTGGTGACGCCGAGGCGTTCGCCCAGCTCGGTGCCTGTCCATTCGCGCGGGGTCTGCAGTAGCGAGAGCAGTCGCAGCAGGCGCGCCGAGGTCTCCAACATGCCTTGAATTCTGCCTCGCTATTAGGAACCAAGTGTTCCTGATTGGGCGAGAGGCTGGGGTCATGGAGAACAAGGCGACCCTGGAGAGCGAAATGAACGGCGCAGGCGACACGTCAGTCATCGCTGAGAACACCGCGGCGGATGCGGCCCCCGGGCACCGCTGGCTCGGCTTCTTCGCCGTGCTGACCGCCCTGATCATGAATCTGCTGGACTCGACGGTGGCCAACGTGGCCGCCCCGTCGATCCGCGCGGAACTCGGCGCGTCCTACTCGGACGTGCAGTGGATCGCGGCCGGTTACGCGCTGGCCCTCGCGGTCGGCCTGCTGACCGGCGGACGGCTCGGCGACCTGTTCGGCCGCCGCCGGATGCTCGTGATCGGGGTCACCGGCTTCACCCTCGCCTCGCTGGCCTGCGCCTTCGCGCCCGATCCGGGCGCGCTGATCGCCGCGCGGGTTGTGCAGGGCCTGTTCGGCGCCGCGATGGTCCCGCAGTGCTTCGGCCTGATCCGCGACCTGTTCCCGCCGCGCGAGCTGGGCAAGGCGTTCAGCGCGCTCGGCCCGGTGATCGGGCTGTCCACCATCGCCGGACCGATCGTGGCCGGCGCGCTGATCGACGCGAACCTGTTCGGCTCGGGCTGGCGCGCGGTGTTCGGCATCAACCTGCCGCTGGCGGCGTTCGCGCTGGTCGGCGCCCTGAAGGCGCTGCCGGACAAGCCCGCGGTCGGCGGGCGCACGATGAAGCTCGACGGTGTCGGGGCGCTGCTGGCCGGCGCCGCGATGTTCCTGCTGGTGTACCCGCTGGTGCAGGGCCGCGAACTGGGCTGGCCGGCCTGGACCGGCCTTGAGTTCGCCGGGGCCGCCGTGCTGTTCGCCCTGTTCGGCCTGCACCAGGCGTGGCGGTCCCGGCGCGGCGCGGCGACGCTGGTCGAGTTCAGTGTCCTGACGAAGCGCTCGTACGCCGGCGGCGTCCTGTTCACGCTGATCTTCTTCGGCGCGATCGTCGGCTTCGCCCTGGTCATCGGCCTGCTGTTGCAGCTCGGCCTCGGCTACACCCCGGTACGCGCCTCGCTGACCATGGCCGCCTGGGCGGTCGGCGCGTTCTTCGGCTCCGGGTTCGGCGCGACGATGATGTATCGGCTCGGCCGACGCATCCTGCACCTCGGCCTGGCGATCATGGCGGTCAGCCTGGTCGGCCTGTATCTGGTGTTCGCGCACGACGGCGCGGGCCTGGTCGGCTGGCACCTGATGCCGGCGCTCGGCGTCTACGGCTTCGGAATGGGCATGATCTTCGTGCCGCTGTTCGACATCATCATGGGCGAGGTCGGCGACCGCGAGGTCGGCTCGGCCTCGGCGATCCTCGAATCGCTGCAGCAACTCGGCGCGTCGGTCGGCGTCGCCGCGCTGGGCACGGTGTTCTTCGGCACGATCGGCCCGCGCCCGCGGCTCGCCTCGTTCGTTCAGGCCGGCGAGCACGTGACGCTCATCGCCATCGCCCTGATCGCTGCCGCGTTCGTCCTCGGATTCCTGCTGCCGCGCCGGGCGCGCCGCCAGGAGTTCGCCGCCGAACAGGAAGCAGAGCAGGCAGCAGAGCAGGCAGCAGCGCAGGCGGCAGAGCAGGCGGCAGAGCAGGCCGCGATCACCGAACGGGAACCCGTGGCCGTCTGAGCGGATCGGGCGCCGCTCGCCGTTTCCGTGGCCGCCGCGTCCAGCGC
>JBOHCW010000664.1:0-5344 GCA_050725375.1 Actinocrinis sp.
GATTCGCGGCGGGCGTCGGCGGACGGCAGTACGGTTGCCCTCATGACCACGAGCCAGCACCAGTCCCGCATCGGCTGCACGGTCGACCCGGCCGATCCGATCGGCGCGGCGGCTGAGCGCGGCGCCGAGGCGGTCCAGATCCTGCTCGGCGACCCGCAGAGCTGGACCAAGCCGGCGACGCAGTACCCGGACGGTCCCGAGGCGCTCAAGCAGGCGGTCAAGGACGCGGGACTCTCGCTGTACGTACACGCGCCGTACGTCATCAACGTCGCGTCGCCCAACAACCGCATCCGCATCCCGAGCCGCAAGCTGCTCCAACAGACGCTCGACGCGGCGGCGGCGGTCGGCGCGCTGGGCGTGGTCGTGCACGGCGGCCACATCACGAAGAACGACGATCCGGGGCTCGGCTACGACAACTGGCGCAAGGCGGTCGAGGGCCTGAACCCGGTCGTGCCGCTGTTCATCGAGAACACGGCGGGCGGCGATCACGCGGTGGCCCGGCGCCTTGAGTCGATCGGACGGCTGTGGGAGGCGCTGGACGGCCACGACGTCGGGTTCTGCCTCGACACCTGCCATGCGTTCGCCGGCGGCGAGCCGCTGGAGACCGTGGTGGGCAAGGTCATGGCGATCACCGGGCGGATCGACCTGGTGCACGCGAACGACTCGCAGGGCGGCCTGGACTCGGGCCGGGACCGGCACGCCAACTTCGGCGAGGGTGAGATCGCGCCGGACGACCTGGCGGTCGCGGTGCGCGCGGCGGCGGCCGTCGGGGCCGACTTCGTCTGTGAGACGCCCGGGGACGCGGCCGCACAGGCCTCGGACATCGCCTGGATCCGCACGAGACTGGCCGCCTCGGAGTAACCTGGCTCGGCGTGGCGCTACTGTACGCGAGCAGATCATCACGTAAAGCGACTTCCGCACTGGTTGTGCGGCGGATCGCGCGTGCCGAACACCTGGAGTTCGTACGCCGGGCGGCAGCTGACGGTGAGTCGGCCCGGGGGGAGCCGGCCCGGGGCGAACCGGCACGGGGCGAACCGGCTGCGCGGGATTCGGGCGGCGGCGGCTCGGGCGCCGTGTCGTTCCTGCAGTGTCCGTCCTGGGGGTCGGTCAAGAGCGGGTGGGACTCGGAGTCGCTGGGCTGGTTCGATGGCGCACGGCTGGTGGGTGCCGCGCTCGTCCTTTACCGGCGGCTGCCGCGTAGCAGGCGGTGCCTGGCGTACCTGCCCGAAGGTCCGATCATCGACTGGTATGGCGAACGTACCGGGGTCGAGCTCGTGGACTGGCTGCGGCCACTGGTCGCGCAGTTGCACAGGCGTGGCGCGTTCACGGTGAAGATAGGGCCGAAGGTTGTCGGCCGTACCTGGTCGGCGGCGACGCTCAAGCAGGCGATCGCCGATGGAGTGCACGCCCGGCTGCGTGACGTGCCGGCCGATCAGGTTGACCCGCGCGCTGACGAACTGTCGGCCCGCCTGCGCTCGCTCGGTTGGCGGCGCACGGACCGCCGCGGGGCGGGCTTCAGCGACTTCCAGCCGCGTTACCTCTTCCGGTTGCCGCTGCACGGGTTGGACGAGGAGCAGATCCGCGCCGGCCTCAACCAGCAGTGGCGGCGCAACATCAAGCTGGCCGAACGCTCCGGCGTGCAGGTCGAGTGTGTGGGAGCGAGTTGGCTGCCCGAGTTCCATCGGCTCTACGTGGAGACGGCCGCGCGTGACGGCTTCACACCGCGGCCGTTGCAGTACTTCCAGCAGATGTTCGACGTCTTCGACGCCGAGGATCCCGAGCGCATCCGCCTTTACATCGCGCGACGCGGTAACGAGGCACTGGCTGCGGCGACGATGGTGCGTGTAGGCACGTACGCCTGGTACAGCTACGGCGCCTCGGCTAACGAAGGGCGCGAGTACCGTCCGTCCAACGCCATGCAGTGGCGGATGATCCGTGACTGCATGGCGGACGGGATGAGCGTGTACGACCTGCGCGGCATCGGCGATGCCTTAGATCCCGCGGATCACCTGTTCGGGCTGCTGCGCTTCAAGGCTGGGCTCGGCGGGGAGGCGGTCGAATATCTCGGCGAATGGGACTATCCGATCAACCGACTGCTGCACCGGGCCTTCCAGCTCTATCTGGCGCGGCGTTGACATGCCCCTGACGCTGTACGTCGATCGCGGCGCCTGGCGCCATCACCAGATGTGCGTGACGGAGGCCGAACCCGGACTGGTCCCGGTCGCCAAGGGCAACGGTTACGGCTTCACCGTGCCCGTGCTCGCGCGGGCCGCCGCCGGGCTCGGCGTGGATCAGCTCGCGGTCGGGACCGCGGACGAGGCGGCGGCGGTGATAGAGGTCTTCTCGGGCGACGTGATCGTGTTGGAGGCCTATCTCGACAACCTGGGCCTCGCCGGAGTGGATTATCCGCAGCTTCCGGAGGACCGCGTCGTGCGCACGGCCGCGTCCGTGGACGCAGTTCGCAAGCTCGCCGGGCAGCGGATGATCATCGACTGCCGCAGCTCGCTGCGCCGGCAGGGCATCGCGCCGCAGGAGCTGGGGCCGGCGATCGAGGCGCTCGGCGGTCAGTCCGTGGACGGCTTCTCGCTGCACCTGCCGCTGGACCGGCCCGCCTCGGCCGACCCGGCGGCGGAGACCCGCGACTGGATCCGGCTGCTGACCGATGCCGGCTTCAACGTCGGGACGATGTACGTCAGCCATCTGAGCCGTGCCGAGATGGACGCTTTGCGGCGGGCGTATCCCGGCACGCGGTTCCGCCCGCGCATCGGTACGAAGCTGTGGCTCGGCGACCGCGGTGCGGTCGAGGCGCGCGCGACGGTGCTCGACACGTTCCCCGTGCAGCGTGGCGACCGGCTCGGGTACAGGCAGACGCGTTCACGTCAGGACGGCTGGGTCGTGGTAGTCAGCGGCGGCACGGTACAGGGTGTCGGTCTGGAGGCGCCGCGCACGATGCGCGGTCTCACCCCGCGAGCGAAGGCGCTGCTGCGCTCGGGGCTCGCGGCCGTCAACCGTACGCGCTCACCGTTCAGCTGGCAGGGCCGAAAGCAGTGGTTCGCCGAGCCGCCGCACATGCTGGGCTCGATGCTCTACCTGCCCCGGCAGATCGAGCCGCCGGAGCCCGGCACCGAGCTGCGCGCCGAGCTTCGGCACACCTCGACCCACTTCGATCAGGTGATCATGCGTTAGTAGTGCTGGAGCCCTGGTCGGTCTCGGCGGTCTCGGCGTTCGCCTCGGTCTGTGCTCCGATCCGGGCGTGGGCCTCGGCTCCGGCGTCACCGGTCGGCGTCACGTCGACCTCGGACTCGCGCTCTGCCGCGCTCTGGGCCTCGTCCCAGGGCCGGCCCTCGTCGCTGCCGGCCTTGTCCGAGCCGTCCGCCGGGAACAGGTCGCGGAAGCCGTAGACGTCCGCCGCCTGGTCCAGCACGCCGCCGCCGGGGTCGTCGTGGCCGCCGGCCCGGATCGGATCGCGCCTGGTGTCGAACATGTCCCGGATCACCTGCGCCACGAAGAACAGGGTGCCGAGGATGTGGATCGCGATGGCGGTGTCGTAGCCGCCCTGCGGCAGGCCGCGGTTGGCCGAGTTCTGGTCCAGGGTGACCAGGTACAGCCAGACCGCGCCGTAGTAGAACACCTCGCAGGCCTGCCAGATCAGGAAGTCGCGCCAGCGCGGCCGGGCCAGCACGGCCAGCGGGATGAGCCAGAGCACGTACTGCGGCGAGTAGACCTTGTTGAACAGGATGAACGCCGCCGCGACCAGGAACGCGACCTGGGCGACCCGCGGCCGGTTGCGGGCCAGCCAGGTGATCAGGCCGATGCCGACGCAGGACAGGGCGAGCAGCACCGCGAAGGCCACGTTGATCGTGTGCGGGCTGACGGTCAGGTGCAGCGGGCTGTATTGGAGGAACAGCCACAGCGAGCCCCAGTCGGCGCCCCGGCTCTCGTTGAACGTGTAGAAGTAGGTCCAGGAGTGCCAGTTCTCGATCATGAACGGCAGGTTGACCACCAGCCAGGCTCCGACGGCGCCGAACACGCACAGGCCCCAGTCCCGCATCTTCCCGGCGCGCCAGCACAGCAGCACCAGCGCGACCAGCAGCAGCGCGGGGTAGAGCTTGGCCGCGGTACCCAGTCCGATGAACACGCCGGCCACGACCGGTTTCCGGCGGGCCCAGGCGAGCAGCGCGACCGCGGCCAGGCCGACGGCGATCAGGTCCCAGTTGATGGTGCCGTTGAGCATCAGGCCCGGCGCGACGGCGAACATCATCGCGTCCCACGGTCTCGGCCCGCTGATCCCGATCAGCGCGAGCACGGTGATCGCCGCGAAGGCGAGCAGGAACCAGGTGGTGAACACGTAGAACCAGCGGCCCTGGTTGTTCGCGTCGCCGGGCACGTGCCGGGCCAGCAGCGCCGCCGTCTCCATCGCGGCGCCGGTGATGACCGGGTACTCGAGATAGTTGTTCGGATTGGTCGAGTAGTACGCCGTCTCGCCGTTGACGAAGCCGCGGCCCTGGTACATGAACGGCACGTCGGTGTAGCACATGTGCGTGTACTGCTGACCCCCGCCGCCGGTCCACGACGAGTTGAAGCAGGGCTCGCGCATGCCGATGCCGACCGCGGTGGACAGCAGGGTCAGCACGAGCAGCAGGAACGCCATGGCCGCGCGGCTGCGCGGCAGCCGGGCCCGCCGGCCGAGCACGCCGCCGATCCCGTCGGCGCCGACGTTCGCGACCGGGTCGTCCAGGGTCGGCGCGGTGACGACGAGCGGCGTCGCCGGCCGGGCCGCGCGTTCGCGGGCGCGCCGGCGTCGCGGCTTGGGAGAGTCGTCGACTGCGGCAGGGCTGACCGTCATGCGCGTAACCATAGCGAGCGAAGCCGGGTATGGGGCACCGGCCCGGCTGATCTGCGCACGGAATGCTGAAAGCCTGAAAACGGCACAGCCCCGAAGAGGGTTGCGTCCCAGGGTGCTGTATCCCAGGGCGCTGTATCAACCAGTGCCGTGTCCCGCTGTGCTACACCACGCAGTTGCAACACGCAGTGCCGCGCTGCGACAACGTGCCCGGAAATGCTGCGGCCCCGCAATCGTGAGACCGCGGGGCCGCAGGTGGAGCGTCACCTCATCCGTACTGCCGGGGCTAGCCGCCTATGCCGCCGCCTACGCCCTTCTTGGTGGCCGTTGCGGTCGCGGACGGCGTCGACGACGGTGTACCGCCTCCACCGCCTCCGCCGCCGTTGCATGGATTGAACAGCGACGGCTGGCAGCTCGGACTCGACGTCGGGCTGGAACTCAGGGTCGCCGTCGGCGACGGGCTGAAGCTGTGGTTTCCGTGGCCGTTGCCGGGACCCGGGG
>JBOHCW010000665.1:0-7119 GCA_050725375.1 Actinocrinis sp.
AACCCTGACCAGTGCCTTAGCAGCCGCCTAACAGCGAAACTCCAGGCGTGCGGGTGTCGCAGAAAACCGAGACAGCGCGCACGCGCGGCCAGCACGTCCACCGGCTCGAACCCGGCCGGCCGCGACAACGCACCGGCGACACCGGAGGCCGACTCGGCGCCCATCGCGGTCCCCGGTCCGGAACCGCTGCCCTGCCGAGCGTCCCAGGGCGCCGCGACCGGCGCCCAACCGGCCTGCGGCAGCTCGCCCTGCGGCGGCGGCAGCACGTCGTGCCGCAGCTTCGCGGTGCGCCAGGTCTCCAGCGTCTCGGCACGATCCGTGCCGCCGCTCGCAGCGTCCTGATGCGCCGCGAACCGGGCCAGCACGTCGTCCAACTCGGCGTAGAGGGCTGACACCGGCGTCACCCGGCCGCCCGCGCGCGTGATCGGCAGGTCGCCGTGTCCCTCGTTGATCAGCAGCTTGAAAAACAGCAGGAAGCGCCCGTACACCCACCAGTAGTCGCCGACGGACTCCCGGTCCGCCGGCAGCCAGTCGATGTGATCGTGCAGGATCTCCAGTCCCCGCACCACATCGCGCGTCCGGTTGACGAACAGCGCGTGCAGCTCCAGCTGGCGCGGCAGATCCCTGCGACGGCGGATCACCGGGTAGCCGAGCCGGTGGTGGCGGCGCGCCTGGTCGAACTGCTCCAGGTTGAGCAGGTCGATCATCACCTCGCCGTGCGCGATCCCGACATGCGGCCGGTCGCAACTGCGCACGCCCGCGATGATCGTGCGCCACAGCTCCACCGCGCGCGGCAGGTCGTCCTGCCGTTCGTACCAGTACGCCGCGGTGGCCAGGTCGCACGCGTCGCAGGACGCGCCCGAGTCGCCGTCCTCGGCCAACAGCGCCTCAATGCACTGTGTCGCGGCCTCGGTCTCACCGCGCCGCCGATGGATCCAGTAACGGCTGCGGTACACCGCGCGCAGGCTGTAACCGCCGGCCCGATAGAACGCGTCCATCTCGTCCATCAGCCGGTCGACCTCGGCGGCGGGCACCCGCTCGTCCTCGTTGAGCACGTCGATCACATGCTGGAAGTGCTCGCGGAACCGGAAGCGCAGGTAGTCGTCGAACGCCTCGGGCCGGGTCTGCCAGATCCGCCACGCGCGGCCGAAGCTGACCACCATGCCCTGATTCCCGCCGTCCTCCTGGCAGTCGTCGGCATGGCTGAGCAGCGCCGACGCCGACAGCGCCCAGTCGCCGAGCTGCTCGGCGTACGCGACCAGCTCCTCGCGGCGCGCCGTACGCTCGCGGCCGTACGGCAGCTCGTCCAGCTCGTCGAGTGCCGCGCGCAGCCGTGCGCCGTCCATGGCCCGGCCGCCGGCTCCAGGGTCCTGCGATTCCATCGCGCCTCTCCTCGACGATCAGGACCCTGCGGCCGAGCCGGCGGGCTGCGCCGAGCCGGCCGGCCCCGCGTCGAGTTCATCCGCGAATTCGATCAGTGAGACGGTCAGGCCGCCCTTGTCCCACGACGCCAGCTCGCCGGCCAGCCCGCGCATCGCCGACGACGCGGCCGTGATCCGGCCCAGCTGCCCGCCCTCGATCCGCCCCGCCACCAGCATCGCGAACACCAGCCGTTCCAGCAGCGACTGGTCCATCCCGCCTCCGCCGCCGCCCGCGGGCTGATCGTCCACGCGGCCAGCGCCCCGGCCATCCGGAACGCCGGCCGCCCGGACATCCGCCAGTCTTCGCAGCCCGCTGATCGCGCCCGCCACGTCCTGCAGCGCCGACTCCAGCAGCACCGGCCGCGACGCATCGTGCGGCAACAACCCGTCCTCGGCCAGGTCCGCGACGATACGGGCACGCTGCATGTGCGTCTCGGCAAGCTCATAGCGCACTGTCCGAGTCCCGACAGCATCCTGATCCTGCGGCGCACGCTCGCCGTCCCCGGCCGCGAGCGCCGCGACCAGATCACCGCCGGCCCGGTCCATCAGCCGCAGCGCCGCCGCCACGTCGTCGTCGGCCATCCGCAGCCACGCCGCCGATCGCAGACACTTGACCCGCACGATCAGCTCGCCGGCCCGCTGCCAGATGTCCGCGGCGCGCTCGAACGCCGCCGCCGCGTCCTGCCCCCGCCCCGCCCGCTCCAAGGCCGTGGCGGCGTCGGCGGCCGTCATCGCGTGCGGCAGCTGGTTGGGCCAGTCCTTGATCCGCTCGGCCGTCGCCAGCAACACCGCCGCGCCGCGCCGCGGATCGCCGATCGCCATCAGGCTATTGCCATATGCCCGCGACGCCTGCGCGACCACCGGCGCCCACTCGTCCTGGTCCCAGAGCCCTTCGAGGACACGCAGCGCCGGCTCGAACAGCGCGACGGCCTCCTCGTCGCGGCCGGTCATCGCCATCGACTCCGCGGCACGCACCTGCGCGCGGGCCTCGTCCGGGCGGTTGCCCTGCCGCGCGAACGCGGCGGCCGCCGCCAGCGCCGGCGCGACCACGTCGGCCTCGCGGCCGTCCTGGTGCCAGATCGCCTCGGTCAGCATCATCGCCGCCGCCGGGCGCAACTGCTCGTCGAGGTTGTGCTCGACCGCCGCGCGCGCGTACCGCTCGGACTCGGCCATGTCCTCGCGGGCGCGCGCGATCTGACTCAGATTCAGCTCCGCGAGCGCCGCGCACCACGGCGCGCCGCCCTCCGCGAACAGGCCGACGGAGGTCGTGAGCGACTGCTCGGCCGCCTCCTTCTCGCCGAGGCCGAGCCGCACCTCGCCGGCCATGCCCGCGGCGACCGCGCCGTGCAGGTGCACGCCCAGGTTCCGGCACTCCTCGACCAGCCCGTCCAACTCGACCAAGGCCGCGCGCGCCGCCTCGGCCACGGCCCGGGCCTTGCGCGCGTGCAGTTCCTCATGCGAAACAGGGCTCTTCGGCGCTTCGGCGGCCCGGCCACCGCCGCCGCCGAACCAGCCGGAAACAGCCTCCTGTCTCACGCCCGTGCTCTGGTCCGGCGCGTCGTCGTACTCTTCGATCTTGGTGTCATTCGCCGCGAGCCATCCGTGGAACCGCTGATAACCCGCGCCGATCCGCACCGCCATGTACTCGCGCGCCTCGATCTCACGCGCGGCCAGCGCGTCGGAGGCGGCGGCCAGCAGCGCCGCCTGCTCGTCGGCAGCCTGCCGGGTGCGCCCGCCGTAGAAGAGCGCGAACGCCGCACGGCTCGCCGCCCGCAGCGCCTCTCCGGTCGCGCCGAGCGCCCGATACCGGTCCGCGATCTCGCGCAGCCGCGCGTATTGGGCCGACGCCGCCTCGACGTCGCCGAACACGTCCGGGCCGGCGTCGGCGAGCAGTAACTGCTCGTCCAGCTCGACCTGCACGTCCTCGGCCGGCGGCGCTCCTCCCGCGGCGACCGCTGCCGCCGCCGCGACCCGCACCTGCCGCCACGTGTCGATCGCGTCCGGATGCCACAGCAACGTCAGCCGCCTGGCCTCGGCGATCAGCTCGCCGAGCGGCTTCGGACGGGCCCGCGCCGCCGGACGGGCCGCTGCCGCCCGCCGGCCGGGCTGCGGCAGCAGCGTGTGCGCCGACAGCGACAGTGAACTGAGAAACGGCTGACGGCTGCGCCGCTGCAACGAGCGCTCCCCGAACGCGTCGGTCCCGTTGCGGTCATCGAAGGATGCTGCGATCTCGTTCAGTTCCCCGCCGATCTGCTCACGAAGCGACCCCAGCGCGCGCACCTCGCCGCCCGCGATCGCGAACGGCACGTCCTCGTGCCCTGACGCGCACAGCACACGCAACAACACCTCGGCGCCGCCGAGGAACCCGGCCCTACCCGCCGTCGCCGCACCACGGGACGCCAGCCAGCGTCCGTGCTCGGCCAGCAGCTCCAACCCCCGCGCGCCGTTCCCGGTCAGCGCACAGAACTCGAGGTGCTCGCCGACCGCGACCGCCATCGAGGGCTTGAGCCTGCTGATCCGATACCCGCGCGCGTGGTTCGCCCGCGCCTGTTCGCCGCGCCCGAGCCGGACCAACGGCACCAGCGACCGCGCGAGCGCGCCGTGCGGCTCCAGGTCGCAGAACACCGTCTCGTCCAGCAGTGCGCCCCACGCCTCGACGGCGCTGGAATCCGAGCCGCGCGAAGCGTGCCAGTCCCCGACCATTCCCGTCTCGCACGCCGCGCACCCGGACGACAGATCGCGCGTTTCCCCTTGCCACAGCAGGTATTCGGCCTCGGCGCCGGCCGTGTCCCCGACGTGTCGCGCCACCATATGCCGGGCCTGATGCACCACACGCGCACTGTCGCCGTACTGGTGTACCCGCGCGTCAATCGCCCCGATCTCGGCGTGAATCCGGTCCAGCGGCACGTGCGCGTCGTCCAGCAGCCGAGCCAGCTCGGCGATCGCGTCCGGCACCGCCGGCGACGCTGCGAACCGGCCGGTCACCGCGCCGACTGCGACTGCGGACATGCCCGAATCGCCGCCCGGCTGCGCGCCGCCGGACCCGGCGAGCGCATGCGGCTGCGGCTGACGTTGCGGCCCGGGCTCTGATCCCGCGCCGCCGACCACCGTCACCGGTCGCCTCCCCGTGCGTACTGGCTCTGCCGCCGTCCCGTCTCGTGCTGCCCGGCAACCTACCGCACTCATGGGGCGCAAAGTCACTACCGGGAAAGGGCGACTAGGCCGGCGCGCCCGCCAACACGCCGGCCAGCCGATCCACCCCCGCGCCGCTGATCAGCAGCCGCTCCTTCCGATTCCCGAGCAGCCTGCGCGTCCAGTCCGTGAACCCGCCGTCGCTGATCTCGACCTGCTCTCCGTCGATCACCGCGTGCACCTTGAAGCACAGCCCCGAGTAATACGCACGCCCGCCTTCCCTGGCCGGATCGAGGACCACCTCAGTCGACGGCGCCGACCCCAGCACCGCCCGTGCGTGTTCCGCCACGGCAGAGAACTGCGGATCAAGCACGGTCAACACGATTGATACCGACGAGATCGACGGCGCACGCAACGCCCGCGCGTGCAGCGACAGGTGCTCCACCAGGTGCAGGCGCTCGAACTCCAAGTTCCCGACGTCGCGCCCCGCGGTGACCACGCCCAGCAGTTCGAAGTGCGCATACCGCCCGTCTCCCGCGAACGCCTGCGCCCGCACGACCCGCTGCACGGCAGCCAACCGCACGACCGCGGCCGCGCCCGCGGCGCCGGAGAGAGCGGAACGCCGTACTGCCGCCTCCAACGCGAGCCCGTTCGTCGGATCCGCCGCGACCTCGTTACCCCGCACCGTGGTCACGACATTGTTCTGATTCACCGTCCCGACGACGGAGTGCGCCCCGAACGGCGCCACCGGCGCCAGCGTCACCACCGAGAATGACGAGGGCAGCGCCCCCACCAGCCGTTCCCGCGCCTCCCGCAGGCCGGCGAACGAAACCGGCGAGGGCCCGACGAACCGATCGTCCCGGTATCGCCGCATCACCTGCGCCGGCCCGAGCCGCGCTGCCCGCCGCCGCATGACCTCCAGCAGCAGAGTATTGAGATCGGCCCCCGCGAGCCCGACCAGCCGCTCCAGCACCCCGGACCCGCCGACCTGCGCGACCACCCGCCCCAGCGCCGTCCCGGCCGGGGTTCCCAGTCGCCGCGCCGGCCGCCCTCGCGGAGGCGGGCGGGTCGGGCTGCGGGGTCGGCGGCGTCACGATCACCTTCTTCGCCATGCCACATCCTCGCCATGGCCGCTCGGCGGCGGCAACGCATTTACCGCGCCACCGCCGCCGACCGCTCAGCCCGTCACGCGGGCCTGGTCGCGACGACGACCGTCGCGTCCATCTCCTCCCAGACCGCGACCCGCGCGATCAGCCCATTGGCAGTCGCGATCGCGACCGCCGCCGACAGCTGACGCTCGCTGGTCTCCGTCAGCAGACCGCCGCCCGGCGCGAGCCAGCCCGGCGCCTCGGCGCAGACCCGCCGCAGTACGTCGAGACCGTCCGGCCCGCCGTCGAGTGCGACCAGCGGCTCGTGGTCGCGAGCCTCCGGTGGCAGCAGTGCGACGGCGTCCGTCGGCACGTACGGCACGTTGGCGATCAGGATGTCGACTCGTCCGCGTAACGCGCCCGGCAGCGACCGGTACAGATCGCCCTGATACACCCGCCCGCCCACGCCCGACAGGTTGCGCCGCGCGCAGGCCACCGCCACCGGATCGACATCGGACGCGTGCAACTCGACCTCGGCTTCACCGGTGCCGGCCAACGTCGCCGCGAACGCCGCGCCGATCGCCCCCGAGCCACAGCACAGGTCGAGCGCGACGAGCGGCACGCTCGCAGCGTCCTCACCACGCGAAACAGGCTCAACATACTGACGCGCCAGCCCCACCGCTTCACGCACCAGCAGGACACTGCGGCGCCGGGGCACGAACACGCCCGGATCGATGGCGACACGCAGGCCGCAGAACTGCGCCCACCCCAGGACCTGCTCCAGCGGCAATCCGGCCGCGCGCCGCCCGACCATGTCGTGCAGCTCACCCGGTGTGCGCGCCTCGGCGGTGAGCAGCCGCGCCTCGTCTTCGGCGAACACGCAGCCGGCCGCGCGCAGCCGGTCGACCACGGCGGCGAAGGAAGAGGGCTCGAACGAATATACGGAAGTAGACACAAAAGCCTTTCGGATGTCCCGAGAGGGTGCCCTCCGCACAGATGGTCTCGTCTAGGAGAGGAGCTCAGACCACCCGCGCCGGCTGTGGACCGCAGCCGCGAAGGGAGAGCATCCCGCCTGCTCCAGCGGTAATGGATCTCACCTCCCCGGTCGGTACGTCGTCGGCAAGGTCAGATTATCCGAATCCGCGCCCGCCGGTACAGCCGCCAGCCGAGTGCCCTCAGACCGCTTCGCCATCCCTGAGTAGCCCACCGCCAAGTAGTCCACCTCTGAGCAATCCATCCCTAAGGAATCCGACCCTAAGGAATCCGACCTAGGGTGGTGCCATGCGCGTCGTCATCGCAGGCTCCAGCGGTTTGATCGGCTCGGCCCTCACCACGTCGCTGCTCGCCGACGGCCACGAGGTGGTCCGCCTGGTCCGCCGCCCGGCCGCGACAACCGGCGACGGCCAGGCCACCGAGGTCACCTGGGACCCGGCCGCCGCGTACGTCCCCACCTCCGCACTCGACGGCGCGGACGCCGT
>JBOHCW010000666.1:0-4766 GCA_050725375.1 Actinocrinis sp.
GTCCAGCACACGCTCGACTCGTTGGTGAAGGCTGCCCGTGAGGCGGTCGACGCCGGCGTAGGTGGGCTGATGCTCTTCGGGGTGCCGCGGACGCGCGACGAGACCGGCTCTGGCGCCACAGACCCCGACGGCATCCTCAACGTCGCGCTGCGCCGGCTGCGCGCCGAGCTCGGCGACGACACGGTCCTGATGGCGGACCTGTGCCTGGACGAGTTCACCGACCACGGGCACTGCGGCGTGCTGCGCGCCGACGGCAGCGTCGACAACGACGCGACGCTGGAGGTCTACGGCGAGATGGCGCTGGCGCAGGCCGAGGCCGGCGCGCACCTGCTGGGCGCCAGCGGCATGATGGACGGCCAGGTCGGCTTCGTGCGCCGGGTACTGGACGGCGCCGGGTATCAGGACACGGGCATACTCGCCTACGCGGCCAAGTACGCCTCGGCCCTCTACGGCCCGTTCCGCGAGGCGGTCGACTCGCAGTTGAAGGGCGACCGCAAGACCTACCAGCAGGATCCGGCCAACGCGACCGAGGCGCTGCGCGAGGTGCGCCTGGACGTGGCCGAGGGCGCTGACCTGGTGATGGTCAAGCCGGCCATGCCGTACCTGGACATCGTGCGCCTGGTGGCCGACGAGGTGGACGTGCCGGTCGCGGCGTACCAGATCTCCGGCGAGTTCGCGATGGTCGAGGCGGCCGCGGCCAACGGCTGGATCGACCGGGAGCGCACGATCCTGGAGACGCTGACCTCGATCCGCCGCGCGGGCGCCTCGGTGATCCTCACCTACTGGGCGCTGGACGCGATCCGCCTGCTGGGCTGATCCGGCCGGTCCGCGCCGCCGAGCTCGACCACCTCGTCGCAGACGGCGGCGACCAGCTGCGCGTCGTGCTCGACCAGCAGGATCGACAGCCCGTCCGCGCGCAGCGTGCGCACCGTCTCGGCGAACTCGCCGACCTGCTGCTCGCTCATGCCCGAGGACGGCTCGTCCAGCAGCAGTACCCGCGCGCCAGCCGCGAGTGCCCGCGCGATCTCCACGATCCGGGCGACGCCGGTGGGCACGGCAGCGAGCGGCTGATCGGCGAAGTCGACCAGCGCGTAGCGGCGCAGCAGGGCGTGTACCAACTCGGCCGGAGGCCGCGCCGGATCCCGCGCCGCACCGGGCGATTCGGCCGCGACCTGCAGGTTCTGCGCGATATTCAGCGAGCTGAACGGTTCGAGCCGCTGGAAGGTGCGCCCGAGTCCGAGCCGCGCGCGGCGGTGCGCCGGCAGCCGCGTGATATCGCGGCCGAACAGCCACACGCGTCCGGTGCTCGGCCGCAGCAGGCCGCTCAGCACGTCCAGCAGCGTGGACTTGCCCGCTCCGTTCGGCCCGACCAGGCCGACGACGTGTGCGGCGGCGACGTCGAACGTGACTTCGCGCAGCACGGGCACGCCGCGGTAGCCGGCCGTGACGCCCTCGACGCGCAGGACGGGGTCCCGCCGCGCCGCCGGATCCGATCCGGTGTCAGCCGGAGGGGCCAATCTCGCCGCTCCTCCCCGTTGCCTGAGAATTCGAACGCGCCTTCTGAGCCGCGCCGCACAGTCTTCCGTGATACAAACAGGTTCCCCCGCTTTCGGGGTATGTGTCACTACCCGGGCGGCAGTACCGGATGAGGGGCGCGGAATCGGGCGAGGCGCGGTGACGGGCGGGGCGACGGAACGAAGCTTGGGAGTGCCGATGGACCAGACACAGCAGGGCCAAGGGCAGAACCAGGCGCAGGACGTCGTCATCCCGGCGCCGAGCACGCCGCCGTTGCCGCAGATGATGGCGAACACCGAGGTCGAGCGAGGCGCTGGCACCGATACCGGCGCTGACGGCGGGCAGTCCGAGCGGATCTCGCCGCGGCGCGCGTTCGGAGAGCTCGGCGTGGTCTACTTCGTCGCGTTCGGCCTCGGCGTGGTCAGCGCGGTCGGGCTGCTGACCGATCCGAAGCTCGCCGACAACCAGCAGATCCGCACGGGCCTGGAAGCGTCGAGCGAGATCATGCAGTACGTCATGCAGGCCGCGGTCGTGATCTTCGGCGTCGGGTACTTCAGCCTGCGGCGCGGCGTGACGCTCGGTTCGATATTCGGCCGCTTCACTCGGCCGCAGCCTGCGGATGCGACGCAGTACGCGATGCATTACGCGCCGGGCCGGCCGCAGCCGCAGTACCCGTATCCGATGCACACTCAGCTGTACGCGCCGCCGTACTCCGCGCCCGCGCCGCCGGGGTATCAGGACTATGCGCAGGTTCCGTATCAAGGCTACGGATACGCGCCGCCGCAGCCTGTGCAGCGCGGCGTCGGGTGGCAGTTCTCGCGGACGTTCTTCCTGTCGCTGGCCGGGGTGCTCGGCTTCCTGCTCGCCGTCGTCATCTACGTCAACGCGTCCGGCAACAGCGCGGCCGCGCCGGACCAGGGGCACAGTCTGTGGCTGATCCCGGTCGGCCTCGTCGTCGCGCTCTGCGCGGGACTCGGCGAGGAGGTGCTGGTCACCGGCATGGTGGTCACCACCCTGGAGCAGGCCGGATTCGGTAAACGGGCCTGGGTGATCTACCTGGTGGCCATCGCGCTGCGCATCCCGTTCCACCTGTACTACGGCTGGGCGGCGCCCGCGGTGATCTGCTTCACAGTCGTCAATATCTGGGTGTACCGGCGTTGGCGCCTGCTGTGGCCGATCGTGCTCGCGCACGCGCTGTACGACGCGGTCCAGTTCGGCGGCGCGCTCTCGCCGGTGCTGGCCGGACTCGCCCTGTTGGCGATGGGCCTGGCCAGTTTCGGGATGGCGATCGTGATCGCGGCGGTGGAGCTGTCCGAGCGCTCCACCCGCCGCCGGTTCGAGCAGTGGCGCGCGGGCGTCGGGGTCTGACGCGGGGTCAGAGGTCGGCGCCGACCGGGCGGCGGGCCTAACTCGGCTTGCGGCCGGTCACGCCCCAGGCCACCAGCCTGGTCAGCCCGGCGCGCAGTTCGCCGTCCTTGACCGACCAGCTGTCGAAGGCCTTGGTGTGGGCGGCGCTCGCGGCCAGCATCGTGACCAGCGAGCCCGCGGTGGCGGCGGCGTGCACGTCCGCGTCCACCTTGCCGGTGCGCTGTAGTTCGGAGATGGCCTCGGTCAGCGCCTGGACCACCGAGTTGAGCAGCTTCATGCGTATCCGGCTGAACCGCCGGTCGCCCTCCGCCGCGGCCAGGTCGACCACGCGCAGGATCGCGTCGTGCGTGCGCCAGAAGTCCAGGAAGCCGTCAACCAGCGCGGCCGCCGCCGCGCTGCCCGCGCGCCCGGACCAGTTCTGTTCGGAGGCCAGGTCCTTGAGGGTCGCGGCCTCCCGCAGCACCTCGTTGGCCAGCTCCACCACCGCGGTCTGGATGTCCGGGAAGTACTGGTAGAAGGTGGCCGGCGAGGTGCCCGCCGCCCGGGCCACGTCGATCACCGTCACGTCCCGGTACGAGGTGGACGCGACCAGCTCGGCGAGGCATTCGAGCAGCCGGGTTCGGGTGGCCTGGCCTCGGCGGCCGGCGACCCGCCCGTCAACGGTACGTACTTGTGTCATACCGTCAGTTTATATATGGCTGGATAGATTGCATTTGTGACGATGCATCGGTTGCGCCATCTGGTGGAGACTCACCTCGGTGGTCGGCCGCGGCGAACGGGCCGGTGGGAGGGCCGAGTGCGCCGGGGGAGCGCGCGCCGCACTGTGAGGCGTCACCGCGTCAGGGCGCGGGCACCGGGTGGCCGACGTCGTGCGGACGGTGTCTCGCCGCGCACTGTACTGCTGCGCATGGGTCACCCCATGGAGTGAATTGTCTGTTATTCGACCTACGCCCCTTCGTGCGAACTCGTGGAATGGAGGCTCCACGAAGGCTCCGCTGCGCGGCCGGATGCGTACAGAGCGTGGCCAGAAGACAAGAACCCGGCAGAAACCTGAAGGGAAGCGGTTCTGATGGGAACGCATGCCAAGCCCCGTACCCGGGTCCGATCGGCGGCGGTCGGAGCGCTGGCGGTCGGCGCGACGCTCACCGGAATAGGCCTGACCGTCGCCGGCTTCGACCCGACTGCGGGAAGCATCGCCGGCGGCGCGACCGGCGGCGATCCGGTGCTGTTGGACGCCAGCGGCCTGGGCGCCCCGGTCCCGGTCGCGGACGTGAGTACCCTCGGCGGCGCGAGCCTCATGCACAACAATGCGGACACCGGTGTGCGTGGGACCGTGTTCGGGCCGGGCGCTGCCGGATCGGGCGGTGCGGGATCGGGCGCGGCGAGTACAGGCGCTGGGACGAGCGGCGCACGGCATGCGAAGCCTGTGGCGGGCACGGGTTCAGCGGGCAGCTCGACGGGCGGTTCGACGTCGGTCGCGAGTAACGGCGGCAGCAGCAGTGGCGACGGTGTTGGAAACGGGGGCAGCGAGGGCAGCGGAGGCGGTGTGCTGTCCGGCGCGCCGATCCTGTTCGGAGGCACTTCGCAGGGCACTGGCTCGGCGGGCGCTGGTTCGGCGGGCGCATCGACGTCGTCCGGATTGCCGTCGATCAGCCTGCCCGACGTGCTGACGCGGGTGACGAACGCCGTCGCGCCCGTCAAGGCGGCGCTGGCTCCGGTCGCGAACGTCCTCGCTCCGGTGACGAGCGCGCTGGCGCCTGTGAACAGCGCTGTGCAGCAGGTACGCAGCGCCGTGCCGCAGACGGCAACTGCGCCGACGGCAACTGCGCCGACGGCCGCGCTGCCGTCCCTGCCGTCGCTGTCCACGGTCGAGAGTCCGTTGG
>JBOHCW010000667.1:0-5329 GCA_050725375.1 Actinocrinis sp.
GATCATGGCGTACCGCCAGGTGGCCCAGGTCGGCAGCGCCGCACAGCGCGAGGAGGCCCGCGCGGTGCTCACCAAGGCGCGCCAGTCGCTGTACAAGATCCTGGCCGCCGACGACGCGCAGCCGGACGACACCGAGCCGACAGACGCGGCGCCGACGGAATGACGCAATAGCGCCGGCGCGGGCGTGGAACTGAAGGACGTTCAGATCCGGCCGCGGCCGGGTCGGCGAACCTCGGATCCGGGCCGCGGCCGCGTCGCGAGCGGGTAAGGTAATGCGCCATGGCCGCACGCCCCTTGCACGAAGTCGTAGAAGCCGGATGGGCCAAGGCCCTGGAGCCGGTGGCCGACCGGATCACCCTGATGGGCGAGTTCCTGCGCTCCGAGGTCGCGGCGGGGCGCACCTACCTGCCGGCCGGGGCGAACGTGCTGCGCGCGTTCCAGCAGCCGTTCGAGTCCGTACGGGTGCTGATCATGGGTCAGGACCCTTATCCGACGCCCGGCCACGAGGTCGGCCTGAGCTTCTCGGTGGCGCCGAACGTGCGTCCCGTGCCGGCCAGCCTGGTCAACATCTTCCGCGAGTACGGCCAGGACCTCGCTCTGCCCACCCCGTCCAACGGCGACCTGTCGCCGTGGACCGGGCGCGGGGTGATGCTGCTCAACAGGGCGCTGACCACGGCGCCCGGCAAACCCGGCGCGCACCGCGGCAAGGGCTGGGAGGCGGTGACCGCGCAGGCCATCGGCGCGCTGGCCGACCGCGGCACCCCGCTGGTGGCGGTCCTGTGGGGCCGCGACGCGCGCGACCTCAAGCCGCTGCTCGGCGGCTCGGCGTGCATCGAGTCCTCGCACCCGAGCCCGATGTCGGCCGACCGCGGGTTCTTCGGCTCGCGCCCGTTCAGCCGGGCCAACGCCCTGCTGGTCCAGCAGGGCGCCGAACCGGTCGACTGGCGCCTGCCGTAGCCGGGGCGCCGCATATGCATAACAATGTGTGCACAACGGCGGCCACGGCGCGCGACCAGGCGGGCGCGCAGCGCGACGAAGCGGCGGCCCGCGGCGCTCTTACCAGGCGGTTCTCACGGAACCTTCCAGACTCTTGTGCGGGTTTTCTTAGCTTGCGGCCATGGGCGCCCTCACACGGGCGCGATACGGTGGCGGGAGGTCCATCAGGACATCCAGCAGACCATTTCCCTGCGCCAGGAGGCGGATCGTGGCGGCCGGCCATTTCGTCACGTTCGGCGTCGCCGCCGCGCTCAGCGTCGCGACCGGACTGTCGGGGGCGCTGCTGTGCGGTTCGCAGTTCACCAGGTCGCGCCGGCTGCTGGAGCACGGCTCGCTGGTGACCGCGCGGGTCGTGGAGGCCATACCGCGCCAGAGCGCCGGCCAGTCGTTCCCGACCGACAGCGCGCGGATAGTGGTCGAGTACGAGATCGGCCAGCAGACGCGTCGCGAGACGATCCTGCTCACGCACAGCGCGCAGGACCGCTACCGGGTCGGCGACCTGATCGACGTGCGCGCCTCGTGCGGCCGCGCGCCGCACGTGCGCACCGACGACGAGCCGAACATCGTCTACGGCACGGTCGAGCAGATCGCCGGGGCGGTGCTGGTGATCCTCGCGGCGCTGCCGCTGTTCATCATGTTCTCGGTGCACGCGCTCACGCCGTGACCAGCTCACCCAGCGTGCGGGCGGCGGCGAGCGCGTCGGCGTGCGAGTTGTACAGCGCGTTGAAGCCGAAGCGCAGGATGTCCGGCTCGCGCTTGTCGCAGACCACGCCGCGCTGCGCCAGCCGCGCGACCAGCCGCACCGCGTCGGGGTGCCGGACGGCGACCTGGCTGCCGCGGCGCGCGGGCTCGCGCGGGGTGTCGACCTCGAAGCCGTGCTCGGCCGGCAGCGTGTCGCAGCACTCGATGAAGAACTCGGTCAGGCTGAGGCTGGCCGTGCGCACCTGGGCGAGATCCACGCCGTCGAAAGCCGTCAGCGCGGCCTCCAGCGCCAGCAGCGAGAGCATCGGCGGGCAGCCGATCCGGGCGCGGGCGATGCCGTCGGCCGGCGTGTAGGTGTCCTGCATCGCGAACGGGTCGGCGTGGCCGTGCCAGCCGGTCATCGGGTGCCGCACGCTCTCGTGGTGGCGTGCCGCGACGTACGTGTACGCCGGCGATCCGGGACCGCCGGACAGGTACTTGTAGGTGCAGCCGACGGCGAAATCGACCTCTGACGCGTCGAGCCCGATCGGCATCGCGCCCGCGCCGTGGCACAGGTCCCACAGCGCGACCGCCCCGGCCTGGTGGGCGGCGCGGGTCAGCCCCGGAAGATCCCACAGCTCGCCGGTGCGGTAGTCGACGAGCGGATAGGAGACGACGCAGACCTCGTCGCCGTACTCGGCGAGCGCGGCGGGCGCCTGCGGCGCGGTGACCCTGCGCACTTCGAGCCCGAGCAGTTCGGCGGCGGAGTCGGTCAGGTAGGCGTCGGTCGGGAAGTGGCCCGGATCGGTCAGCAGCACCCTGCGGCCGGGGCGCAGCCGTGCGGCGGCCATCAGGGTGTTGAACACCTGTACCGAGGTGGAGTCGCCCGCGACCACCTGGCCGGGCGCCGCGCCCAGCAGCGCGCCGATCCGGTCGCCGATGCGCAGCGGAGCCTGCCACCAGCCGCCTTCGCCGTACCAGGACGAGATCAGCTCGGTGCCCCATTGGCGGCGCACCGCGTCGTCCAGGGCCGCGGGAACGGCCGCGGGCAGCGCGCCGAGCGAATTGCCGTCGAGGTAGACCGTGCCCTCGGGGATCAGGAAGCGGTCGCGGGTGCGGGCCAGCGGGTTCGCGCCGTCGAGGCCGGCCGCCCGGTGCGCGAGCGCCGTGAGCGGCGCGGCGGTGTTCGTCTCTGCCAACGGTCCACTGCTTCCTTCTCGTTTACGGGGCCCAGCCCTGGTCGCGCAGCGCCCACAGGTCCGGGAAGTACTTGCGGTGCACGCCGCGCTCCAGCCACTGCGCGCCCGAGGAGCCGGCCGATCCCGGTTTGTCGCCCATCGAGCGCCACACCGACAGCAGGTGCCGCTGCTTCCAGCGCACGTGCCGCTCGGCCGTGTCGTAGAGCGCGTCGGCGAGGTCGACCAGGTCGCCGTGCCGCAGGTCGTCCCGATACACGGCCCGCCACGCGGCTACTACCCGGTCGTCGCCCTGATACTCCGCGCGCGGGTCGCGGCCGGCCAGCGGCTCGGGGATGTCGAAGCCGCGGCGGCGCAACAGGAACAGCGCCGCGTCGTACAGCGAGGGCGCGGCGGCCTGCTCGGCGAGCTGCCCGTGGATCTCAGGGGTCTGCTCGTGCACGGCGAGGGCGCGCGGGTGCCGGGCGCCGAGCAGGAACTCGATGTGCCGGTACTGATAGGACTGGATGCCCGACGCGACGCCGAAGGATTCGCGGAACGCGTCGAACTCGGCCGGGGTCAGGGTGCGAAGCGCGTCCCAGGAGGCGTTCAGCCCGTCCTGCGCGCCGTGGCCGCGCCGCAGGGTCCGCACGACGGCGCGCACGTCCGGCTCGTCGGCGAGCAGGCCGTCGCGGGCCGCCTCCCACTCGTGCCGCAGCAGGGTGAAGTACAGCTCCATGACCTGCGTGGCGACGATGAACGACAGCTCGGCCGGCGCGTCGGTGCGCGGGCGTTGCAGGGTCAGCAGTGCGCGCAGCCCGGCGTAGTCCTCGTACTCGTTGAGGTGGCCGGTGCGCTGCGTGAGGGTGGAGTTCGCGGGCACGGCTCCATCGAACTACGGTCGCAGCCGCCGCGGAATGGCCGTCGTGGGCCCGATCCGCCGGTTCGGCCTTACGATCGGAAGGTGATTGGGCGAACCGACTTTCCGGACGCGATCGACTGGCTGCTGCTCGACGAGTTGCAGCGTGACGGCCGGCTGTCCTTCAACGAACTGGCCCGCCGGATCAAGCTGTCCGCGCCGGCCGTGGCCGAGCGGGTGCGCCGGCTGGAGCAGGCCGGGGTGATCACCGGCTACCACGCGCACGTAAATCCGGAGCGCTCCGGGCGCACGGTCGAGGCGTTGGTGCGGATGGCGTGTTACGGGCCGCGCTGCCTGCTGCGGCACCCGGATGTCGTGGAGCACAGCCCTGAGATCCTGGAGGTGCACCGGCTGACCGGCGACGCGTGCTGCCTGCTGCGCGTCGCGGTCTCCTCGATGGCCGAGTTCGAGGCGCTGATCGACCGGCTCGCGGACCACGGCCAGCCCTCCTCGACGATGGTGCTCTCCTCGCCGTTGGCCTGGCGGCCGGTGCGCCCGTCCAGCTGACGCCGAATAGTACGGAACTGTTCACTGAGCGCTGTAACACTCGCTATAAGGGCTATAGGACGGCGGCCCGGCAAGGTGACGGACGGCGGCGGGTTCTGCCCGCCCGGAAGGCGGCACGATGACGAACGGTGCGGGACCCGGCGGCCTGTCCGCGATCGAGCACATCGTGGTGCTGATGCTGGAGAACCGGTCCTTCGACCACATGCTCGGCTACCTGTATCACGACGCGGGCAACCTGACGCCGGGCGGGCGGCCCTTCGAGGGCCTGACCGGCGCGGAGACGAATCCGGGCTCGGACGGCAGGCCGGTACCGGTGTTCCCGATCACGCCGGGCACCCCGAACGCCTACTTCATGCCCGGCGCCGACCCCGGTGAGGGCTACCTGGCGACCAACAGCCAGCTGTTCGGCTCGAACACCGCGCCGAGCGCGCCGACCGTGCCGGCGATGCAGGGCTTCGTGACGAACTTCGCCTACACGATCGGCTGGGAGAGCCGCGAGGGCTGGGCGATCGTGCCGGGCACGCGGCCGCAGGACATCATGGGCTGCTTCACGCCCGAGGCGCTGCCGGTGCTGTCCGCGCTGGCCCGCGGCTACGCCGTGTGCGACCACTGGTTCGGCTCCGCGCCCACCGAGACGCTGCCGAACCGGGCCTTCGCGCTGGCCGGCACCAGCCAGGGCCATATGGACGACAAGACCAAAACCTTCACCTCGCCGTCGATATTCGGCTCGCTGACCCGCGCCGGGGTCGGCTGGAAGGTGTACGGCTACGACGCGCAGCCGCTGACCAAGCACAACTTCCCGGACATCACCGGCGCGCCCGCCGCGAACTTCGGACTGTTCGCGGATTTCACCAGGGACGCCGCGGCCGGGTCGCTGGCGAACTTCGTGTTCCTGGAGCCGTCCTGGGGCAGCACCGGCAACAGCCAGCATCCGAACTACGACGTGGCGCTCGGCGAGCAGCTGATCCACGACGTGTACACGGCGCTGCGCACCAGCCCGACCTGGAACAGCACCCTGCTGGTCGTCACCTACGACGAGCACGGCGGCTGT